>NZ_CBAUBA010000006.1:0-94430 GCF_964796385.1 Aquirufa sp.
TACGAGACAGTAATTCAAAAGCTAGATTTGGATGCTGGTATAATAGAACTTCTTTTTATTTTGGAAGAGAAAGCGCTTGAGGGGACGGAAGTTATCGTTGTTGGGGATAGATTAAAGGGGCAGGCAAAGGCGATAAACCAACAAAGAAATAATGGCAACATTACGAATGTAGTATCATCTGACCAAATTGGTAGATTTCCAGACGCAAATATAGGTGATGCTATGAAACGTATTCCTGGAATAACGATGCAAAATGATCAAGGTGAAGCTCGTAATATTATTATTAGGGGAATGGCTGCTGGATTAAATTCAGTTACATTGAACGGAGAGAGGATTCCGTCCGCAGAAGGGGACAATAGAAATATTCAGATGGATTTAATTCCTTCTGATATGGTTCAAACTATCGAGGTTCACAAAGCAGTATTACCTAATATGGATGCTGACGCCATTGGAGGTTCAGTCAATTTAATTACTAGAACGGCTCCAAATGCACTACGTGTGTCGGGAACATTAGGTGGAGGTGTTAATTTCTTAACCAATAAACCTATTACGAACCTATCCTTTGTTGTTGGTAACAGGGTATTTAAGGACAAATTAGGTTTTGTATTTTCTGGGTCCTACAACGATCATATTTTTGGTTCAGACAATTTTGAGGGCGTTTGGGCTCAGACGAAAAACCCTGCTTATCCTGTTGTGTTAAGTGGTTTTGATTTAAGAAAATATGATGTACAGCGTATACGTAGAAGTAGTTCATTGGCATTAGATTATCAGTTGGCCAAAGGACACACGATTTTTTTAAATGCTATGTATAATTGGAGAGACGATCGTGAGAATAGGTATCGTTTACGTGTTGATAGGTTAAATACGCCTGTTGTAGCATCTTCATTCAAAGATATTTCAAAGAATTTGTATGAAGTTCGAGGACGTGTAGGTATCCAGACAAAAGGGGGTATTGATAATGATAGAAATCAAAATACTCGTTTAGAGGACCAAAGAGTAGCTAATGTAACTTTGTCAGGTGAAGACTTTTTTGGCAAATTAAAGATGACATGGTCAGGAACGTATGCATATGCTCAGGAGGACAGACCTAATGAGCGATATATTACGCACAGAGGTAATGCCAATGTACGCGTGGATGCGCGAGATCCATTTAAGTATGTGGTAAATTTGGTTGATAAAAACAGTGCAAATTCGCTTGCACTAAATGAAATTTACGAAGCAAATAATTTTACTTCAGAGCGTGATTTGAATGCTAAAGTAGATTTTGAACTTCCATTAGCTAGTAAAGAAAACATAATAAAATTTGGTGCTAGGGTTCGTAATAAGAATAAAGAGCGAATCAATTCATATGACAGTTATTCTCCCATTGCAAATTTGGGCGCGACAGGAAATACATTTGGTCAATTACCGTCCTCAAATCAAAATGAGCGTATTTTCTTAAATGGTCCACAGTATGTACCTGGGGCATTTGTGAAAAATGAATACGTCGGTAAGTTGGATTTATATAATCCATCCCTTTTCAAAAAAACGGATGAAATTGCTGAGTATATCACTTCAAATTATGAGGCATCGGAAACTATAAGCGCGGGTTATGCCATGGCTGACGTTAAGATTTCCCCTAAATTGATGTCTACTTTAGGTGTTAGAATGGAAAATACGTCGATTAAATATAATGGGTATAGTTTTGATGAGGATGAAGAAATCGCAAGTCCGATTGCAGATGTATCTAAGTCTTATTTGAATATTTTACCGAGTGCTCATATAAAGTATGATCTATCTCAAAGCTCAATATTAAGAGCGGCTTGGACAAACACACTAGCTCGTCCCGGATATTATAGCTTAGTTCCTTTTGTAAATTATAGTCCGGACAATCAAGTTTTAAGCAGAGGTAATCCTGATCTCGAAGCCACTAAAGCGATGAATTTCGATTTGATGTTCGAAAAATATTTTGAGTCAATTGGTTTGTTTTCTGCAGGTGTATTCCAGAAAAATTTAAAGGATTTTATTTATGACAAGACAACTCTTAATGTAACAGATCCAATCTATGGTCAATTAGTAAGTGCTACAAGACCTGAAAATGGTGGAACTGCAAGTGTTAATGGGTTTGAAACTTCTTTTCAGAGACAGCTTGACTTTTTACCAGGAATTTGGAAGGGTTTGGGAGTATATGCAAACTATACGTATACAAATTCTACCACTACTGGAATTGAAGGTAGAGAAAATGATAAGCTAGCTCTTCCTGGAACGGCAAATCACATGTTTAATAGTTCGCTATCATTTGAAAATAAGAAGTTGGTTGTTCGAGTTTCACTCAATATGACAAGTGATTACATTGATTCAATTGGTGGAGATTCTTTTGGAGATATTTTTTATGATAAGCAGACATTTTTAGATGTAAACGCTTCGTATGCATTTAACAAAAATCTCCGAATTTATTTTGAAGCAAATAATCTTACTAACCAACCATTGCGATATTACCAAGGTATTAGAGAAAGAACATACCAAGAAGAAATGTATAATTCAAGAATTGGATTTGGATTAAAATATGACCTTTTTGGTAAAAAGTAACAAATAGAACTTCCTATCAAACGTTTGCTATTTATATAGCAAACGTTTTTTATTTTTACACTCGATGAATATTCGTTTTGCAATTTTGTTGTTTGCTTGCCTGCTAAATATTCACTTTAGTGTTATCTCGCAAGATAAAATCTCTAAAATTCCTATAGTAGAAGTTTTCCCTGAGTTAGTAAGTGATACGGTAAGCTTCGACACAGATGATCCTGCCATATATTATAATCGAAAAAATCCTGCCAAAAGCTTAATCATTGGTACTGATAAGGGTGGAAAGACTGGCCAAGGAGGTATTTATGTTTTTGATATTTTTGGCAAAAATATGGTTCAAAAAAATCTGCTTGGAATTAATCGACCTAACAATATTGATGTTGCTTATGGACTTATTGGCAATGGGAAAGGTAAAATTGATATTGCCGTATGCACCGAACGAAATACAAATAAAATTCGTGTCATAAAGTTGCCCGATTTGCAGTTGGTTGATGCAGGTGGTATTGAAGTTTTTGAGGGTGAAATTCAGCGTTCACCCATGGGAGTTGCATTATTTACAGATGAAAAGACTCAACAGATTTATGCAATAGTGAGTCGTAAAGATGGGCCTTTACAAGGTTATTTATTTCAGTATTTACTATATGAAGATGACAGAGGAATTGTTAGAGGTAAATTGGTCAGAAAGTTTGGTCAATATTCGGGCTTGAAGGAAATTGAATCCATTGCGGTGGATAATGAGTTAGGCTTCGTTTACTATTCTGATGAAACTGTCGGTGTTCGAAAGTATTATGCACATCCAGATAGTTCGGGTAAAGAGTTAGCCTTGTTTGCTCGAACGGGTTTCACTGAAGATCATGAAGGGATATCCATATACAAGACTTCTGCGAAGAAAGGGTATATTTTAGTTTCGGACCAACAAGCTAATCAATTTCATATTTTCAGAAGAGAGGGTGAGCTGGCAGATAAGCATAAGCATGAATTAATTAAGATTATTAAGACACAAACTAACGAAAGTGATGGCAGTGAAATAATAAGTTATAAACTTAATAAAAGGTTCAAAAATGGTCTATTTGTGGCTATGTCTAATAATAAGACATTTCAATTTTATTCTGTGAAGCATTTTTTTGATGCGAAAACATCTATTCCGTTCAAATGATACGTGTTTATAGATAGTAATTTAATTCAGTTCATTCATTTTCTGAAGGCGTGATAGCTAATTGGGAAGAATGAGTTTAATAGGCTTAATTTGTTGAGGTAATTTTTTAAATACTTTGGTTACATTTTAGGCGTATTTTAATATAGATTTCTCTCCATCTTCTACTATTATTTCGACTAAATATTTAGTTATAATTTAAAATTGGACGGAGTATGTCAATTTCAAATTCAATACGTGTAAATTCGTTGGCTTAAATAAGTGTATGTCGGGTCAATTCATTACCATTCGTTTTTTGGAGTTTAGCGGCTTTTCTGCCAAGCGTCATGCGTTTGCGGAAATGGGCCGCTCGCTCGTTTCGGGATGGTCAGCGCCTGGACTTGTCTTTTCGAAGCATTTGGGCACGGGTGCGGGAAATGGGTTTTCGATTTGGCCTAATTTCGGTTTATATGCATGGCTGGGCGTTTGGGAATCTCCTGAACAGGCCAGTGAATTTTTTCAGCATGATGCGCGTTGGTTATCTTATTCGTCCCTTTCAGATCAAATTTCGGGTTGGGATGCTATTCCATTCAAGGGGAAGGGGACTTGGAATTCCCTGCAGCCGTTTGATTTCTCAAATCAAGATGACTCTTGGGAAGGTCCTGTCGCGGTCATCACGCGCGCAAGTATTCGTTGGCATAAAGCCCTTTTATTCTGGTGGAACGTACCTTCTGCGAGTAAACATTTAGAAGGAAAACAAGGCTTAAAATATGCTAAAGGCGTAGGGGAGTTGCCTTTATTTGAGCAAGCAACGTTTTCACTTTGGGAATCTGCGTCAAACTTAGATCAGTTTGCGTATCAGAGCAAAGAACATGCCCCGATGATCAAGAAGACTCGGCAGTATGATTGGTATAGCGAGGAGATGTTTATTAGGATGAGGGTGGTAAAAGAGGTTAGAGGTAAGAAGTAAGAGGTAAAGTAAAATGTTATTCATTATAAATTAAATCTGGCTAGCATCTACATCTTGAAAATATAAATGCTAGCCAGCATAAAATGGTACATCTCACCTCTTACTTCTTACCTCTCACCTTATCTTATCGCCTCAACCCCTCTGGTCTTCGTTCTTATCCGAATCGCGTCTTGCACATCATAGATGAAGATTTTCCCATCACCCACATTGCCTTCGGAGGCATTATCCAAGATGACATCGATACACTTTTCTAAGTTTTCATCGCTCACAACACAGATAATCATCACCTTGGGTAATAAAATCATCGACTTTTCAGTGCCACGGTAAATCTCCGAATACCCTTGCTGGAGCCCAGCTCCACGAACCGGAACCACAGTCATACACGGAATATTTGCGTCAATCAAGCCCTTTTGGATGGCTTTTAATTTGGACGGCTTAACAATTGCTTCTATCTTTTTCATCGTTCTTATTCAAATGTTGTATATGCTTCTACTCCAAATTCAACGGCGTCAATTCCAGCTGATTCTGCTTTATGACTTAAACGAATTCCGATCGTTTTTTTCAATGCCATAAAGATGGCATAAGTTAAGACAAATGAGAATACGGATATAACAGATACGCCAATCAGCTGCGTGATGAATTGAGCACTTTCGCCGGTGATGAATAATCCATTCTTTTGGGAGAATAGACCCACAGCAATCGTTCCAAAGAAACCATTAACACCATGCACGGCAACGGCGCCTACCGGATCATCTACTTTCATCTTATCTATTACCACGACCGCTATATCCACAATCGTACCTGCGATTAATCCAATAATCAGTGCTGAATCAGCACTAACAACATTGCAACCTGCAGTTATAGCTACTAAACCCGCTAATACCCCATTGATAACCATCGTGATATCAACCTTCTTGTAACGTATAAATGTGTAAAGCATCGTGGCTACACCACCAGCTGCAGAGGCTAAAAATGTATTGGTAGCAACCGAACCGATTAAATCCCATTTACCTACAGCTCCTAACGTAGAGCCAGGATTAAATCCAAACCATCCAAACCATAAGATGAATGCTCCTATGGCTGATAAAGTCAAGTTATGACCTGGGATTGCATTCGCAGTTCCGTCTTCATTGTATTTTCCTAAACGAGGTCCTAATACTATGGCACCTGCTAACGCTGCAAATCCACCCATCGAGTGAATGGCAGCAGAACCCGCGAAGTCATTGAAGCCTCGTAGTGCTAACCAACCGTTTGGATTCCAAACCCAGTTGGCAGCTAAAGGATACAAAATGGCACTGAAAATAATAACATATATAGCATACGCCCACATTTTCATGCGTTCAGCCACACCACCAGAAACAATAGAAATAGCTGCTACCGCAAATCCCATTTGAATGAACCAGAAAAGAGAATTGGAAATGGTCAATCCTAATCCTAAATCCCCTTCCATTATTCCTGTGTCAAAAGCCCAGTAGCCATTTGATTTTCCGTAGGCGATTCCAAAGCCAACTAAATAGAAGGCGATACCCCCAAACATAATGTCAATGATGACTTTGGCGATAATACTTACGGCGTTTTTAGAACGGACAAATCCTGCCTCTAAAAGGGCAAAACCTCCTTCCATTTGAAAAATAAGAGCTGCACACAGGGCAACCCAAACCGTATCAATAGCGTGTGTTAATTCCACTTGCTGAGCAGCAAGGGTAGCAGATTCGTTCATGGTTTTGTTCGTATATAATGCGTATTACCTGCAAAAATAAAAAACGATTTGGAATTTATGGCAATTAGCGTCAACTTTAATTTCTTAATTAAACCTATTCAACATGCTTAAAAAATTAACTTTATTGGGGATGACTTGTATCTTATCTACAAGTCTTTTGGCCCAAAATCCAGCCATCATTCCTGCTCCCACACAAGTAACATTTAGCAAAGGGGCATATACACTTGGAAATTCCCTCGTCCTTGCTGGGCCTAAATCCCCTGAACTTGCCACCATTTATGGGCATCTAACTTCGAAGTTGACACAAGTCGCCGGTAAAAAAGTTCAATGGTTAACCGATCAAGGTTCTTCGGCTTCTATGGCCGCTATCCATTTTATACTAAATTCAAAGTCTGATCCAGCGTTAGGAAATGAGGGCTATTCATTAATATCTGATGCAAAGGGTGTTCATATTCGGGCCAATAAGCCTGTTGGTATTTTTTATGGTATTCAAACTTTGATTCAATTATTACCAAAGGAAATTGAATCGAAACAAGTTGTTGCAGGTGTTTCTTGGAAAGTTCCGTATGTGAACATCGTAGATGCGCCCCGTTTTGCTTGGCGCGGCATGATGCTAGACGTTTCCCGTCATTTCTTCACAAAAGAGGAAGTGAAGCAATTTATTAATGAAATGGTTGCTTACAAATACAATGTGTTGCATTGGCATTTAACAGACGATGAGGGCTGGCGTGTGGAGATTAAATCATTCCCTAATTTGACGAAAAAAGGGGCGTTTAATGTCAAAAAAGTAGGACACTTTACGGACTTTTCTAAACCGCTTCCCAATGAACCACGTACATACGGAGGGTTTTATACGCAAGAAGAAATTAAAGAAATTGTTAAATATGGCCAAGAGCGTTTCGTAAACATCATGCCAGAAATCGATGTTCCAGGCCACTCGATGGCAGCTGTGGCCTCATATCCAGAGTTATCTTGCACACCGGAAGCGGTTAATTACCAAGTAATTTCAGGCGAGCCTTTTATTGATTGGTCACATGGACATCCAGAGGCTTTACAAGACAATACTTTATGTCCTGCGAATGAAAAGGTGTATACGTTTTTAGACAAAGTGATGGGTGAAGTTTCGTCCTTATTCCCATTTGAGTACATCCATATGGGTGGCGATGAATGTCCCAAAAACTATTGGGATAAAAATCCGCAGATTTTAGCTATGCGTAAAGAATTGGGTTTGAAAAATTCACAAGAAGTTCAGGCTCATTTCGTTCGCCGATTAGAAAAAATCATCACTTCCAAAGGTAAGCGCATGATGGGTTGGGATGAAATTCTTGAAGGAGGTGGATTGCCAAAAAATACAGCTGTGATGTCATGGCGTGGTATGGATGGCGGAATTTTAGCGGCTAAAGATGGCCACGAAGTTATCATGACACCCAATAACCATGTGTATATCGACCTAATGCAAGGAGATAAGGCTATCGAGCCACCCGTTTACAAAACGGTACGTTTACGTGATTCCTATGCTTTTGAACCAGTTCCTGCTGGAGTTGATGCCAAATTAGTGAAAGGTGGCCAAGCGAATCTTTGGTCGGAGCAATTGTTTAATTACCGTCATTTGCAATATATGACCTACCCGCGTTCATTTGCCATAGCAGAGGCACTTTGGTCTGAACCCCAAAACCGTAATTGGGATAATTTTGTAGGACGTGTCGAGTCTCATATGGCGCGATTTGATGTAGCTCAAAAGAAATACGCGCCTAGTATGTATGAACCTATTATTCAGGTAAGTCGGAATGCATTGGGTGAATTGACGGTATTGCCAACGACCGAAATTAGTGGCTTAACCATTCATTATAGCTTCGATCATTCCTATCCAGATCAGTTTTATCCAGCGGCAAATGGAGCAGTCGTTGTTCCTAAAGACGCTACCGTGATGAAAATTGTTACCTATCGAGGTAATAAAGCTATGGGTAGGACGATGGATTTAACTGTTGACGATATCGTTAAACGCGCGAAATAATGATCAAATACCTATTCCTTTTTATTGCTTTTACGTTTGTAGCAAACGGGCAATTTGAGAAAAATAGTTATATGGTTGCAGATGGTAAAGTTTTGCCGTATCAAATCCTGTATCCTAAAGATTACAAACCAGGTAAAAAATACCCTTTATTAGTGGTTTTACATGGCGCAGGTGAACGCGGGGATGATAATGAGGCACAAATGAAATACGGTAAAAATGTATTTTTGGATTCACTCAACCGAATTAATTTCCCTGCCATCGTTATTTTTCCACAATGCCCGAAGGATTCGTATTGGTCTTCCGTTCAAATTAATCGGTCAACTACCCCAACTACATTCGTTTTTGATTATACAGCGCCAATTAATTGGCCTTTACAAGCGGTCATTGATTTGGTTAAATCAATTAAGCATGACAAAAATCGTACCTACATCATGGGTTTATCCATGGGAGGTATGGGTACGATGGAGGCAATTTCGCGCAATCCGAAGATGTTTGCTGCTGCTTCACCCATCTGTGGAGGAGCTGATTTAACTTATGTAGCTAAATATGCTAAAAAAGTGCCCTTGTGGGTCCATCATGGAGATGTGGATATCGTGGTTCCTGTACGTCATTCACGGGAATTGGTTCAAGCTGTCAAAGATCAAGGGGTCGAAGTTCGGTATACGGAGTATCCCAAAGTCAATCATAATTCATGGGATAATGCATTCAAGCAACCCGATTTATTAAGTTGGATTTTCAGCCATCGTAAATGATTTTAAATCTTTTATTTTTTCTCTTTTCGTTTTTGCCAACCGGGGTCCCCAATATTTCGGGGGCCTCGACTGCTTCTACCACTAATTATTTAGCAGTCAAAAAAGGATATGTGATGTCGTATAATGGGGTAGAGGGTCGGGCCAATTGGGTTGGTTGGACACTTCGATCTTCAGACATAGGACCCGTGGATCGATCGAACCGGTTTAGAGAGGATTCTGATTTGCCGCGTGGATTTAAGCGCGTAGATGATGATGACTACCGTGAGTCAGGTTATGATCGCGGGCATTTGTGTAATTCAGAAGATCGTACTTCCTTTGACGTATTAAATGAGGAAACATTCTTGATGTCTAATATGCTTCCTCAGACACCTGAATTGAATCGTGGACCGTTCAAATTTCTTGAAGCTTATTGCCGCAAATTAGTCTTGAAAAAAGGTCAATCTTTATTGATTTATTCAGGCGGAATCGGAGCAAAAGGCAGGCTCGCCTCGGGTGTTCCTATTCCCATGTATGTTTGGAAAGCTGTTTATAGCCCCACAGAGGTATTTTATGTGCTGTTTCCGAACGAGCGTACCCTCTCAAAAAACTGGAATCAATATCGCGTAAGTAAAGATCGCATTGAAAAAATGACGGGATTTCAGTTTCCATAAAGCATACTTCTTGCTTGAGCTTTGGCAAAGCTTTAAGCTTTGCCAAAGCTAAGGGGAAGTCATGGTATTTATATCAGCAAAACTGATAAAAGAAAAAGCCCGGTCTCCCGGGCTTTCTTTTATTTCAACATGTATTCGGCTAGTTTTTTAGCCGCCAAGAAATTCTCATATTCCAGCGGCGTTCTCCGGTTATTCGTATACTCATTATACAACCACGGATCTCCTAAGGCAAATACTTTCCCTTTGCCTACTTGAGCGACGGCCATGACCGAATAGCCTTGAAGTGAGGCTATTGACTTAGCAGTTCCCGATAATTTTAGGGTAGTGATTTCCTTGATATACACCTTTTTGATCGGGTCGAATACGATATTACCCGGTTCGATGAACACTGTTCCTTGATCCCAATTTCGTCCTTGAACAAAATTTAAGTTGGGCGCTACAAACTCAATTCCAAAACGGCGCGCCAAAATATTGAATTGAGGTATTTCGCAATTCGTTGTATCATTAGCCAATAAAATTAAATTTCCACCTGCTTTGACCCAAGCCTCAATTTCATCTGCAGCTTTGGCATTCATGTAATTCGGTTTCGCTGTTTCTTTAGGGGAATCTGGATCTACGATTATGTACACAGATGCGCCTTTCAAGTTTTCACGGGTAGGTGAAACACCCAACGAATCTAAAGAGGCACCCAACTGCTCAAATTGAATTCCCCATAAATGAAAACCTGAATCTTTGCGATCCTCCCACGTATAGTGAAACCGTTGGCCATTTTTAGTCTCATGATTAAAGAAATAATCTAAAACTACTTTCTTGCCCTTACCCACACCCAGTTCTTTGGCAATTTCAATTTCTAATGATGCGAGGATGAAAGGCCCAACTCCCTTTAGGTCATCCTGTTTCAAAGGCTCACTTAAATAATATGCATACGATCCATCTCGGTACGGTACGCCACCTAAACCGCCAACGCTTACCGTTTTCTCCAAATGGATATATCCATTAGCATCTGTTGATATAAAGTTTTTCAATGCGCCTGCATAAGCTTTTTGAGCTGCTTTAAGATAGGTTGCTGGTAAATAACCTTTGCGTGATCCTTTAGCAAAAGCATAAATAAACATATTCGCGGCAGAAGCTTCCAAATAGTTTCCTTCTCTACCCGGGAAATTAGGTACTTGATACCAAAGACCAGAAGTAGGATCTTGAATTTTAAGCAAAGCGGCAGATAAATCTTGCAATTGCTTGATTAAAATCTTGCGCCCTGGGTGATTAATCGGCATGTAATCCAACACCTCTACTAAGGCCATTTCATACCATCCCATCGATCTTCCCCAAAAATTAGGCGAATGCCCCGTTTTTTTATCGGCCCAAGGTTGGACGCGCGCTTGGTCATAGGCATGAATTAAAAGTCCCGTTTTAGCATCCAATGCACCTTTATACATCAATTCAAATTGCTTGATAATGTCCGCCCAGTTATCTTCTCCTGTTATGGTGCCATATTCTGCATAGAATGGCTCCAACATATACAGACCATCTAGCCACATCTGATTTGGATAACGTTGCTTGTGCCAAAAGCCGTCATCTGAATCGCGTGGCTGCGCTGTTATTTGGGCACGTAGCTTGTCGGCCGCTTTTTTATAACGGACATCCCCTAATTCTTGATATAAATACAGCAGCATGCGCCCTGTCGTAATATTGTCCGAATTAAATTCATTGAAATGATAGGTGCGAATGTTTCCTTGCTCATCAACAAAGCTGTCGATGTTCTTCTTGATGTAGTTGAAATATTTGGCGTCTCCTGTGCGCTGGTACATTTTTTCCAAAGCTTTCAACAAAAGTCCTTGCTCGTAATCCCATCCGGCAGGTTTACCCAATTTGACGGTAATCGAATCGGGATGGGTATGCATGATGCTGGCCGACATTCTTTCCGAATAGTTTTGGCCATGTAAAACAAATCCCCCTATCAGCAGGAGGATTGAGAAAATTGATTTTTTCATATTAACGTAAGTCAGAAATTTCAGCAAAATCCATATCGGTGTAATCTTTATTTTCACCCGCCATTCCCCAAATAAACGAATAGTTTTTGGTACCTGCTCCGCTGTGAATCGACCAAGGAGGAGAAATAATCGCTTGGTGATTATGTACCCACATGTGTTTTGTTTCCGTGGTTTCACCCATCAAATGTAAAACGGCATGTCCAGGAGTTACATCAAAATATAAATAGGCTTCCATCCGACGGTCATGTACGTGGGCCGGCATTGTATTCCAAATGGATCCCGGTTCCAGAATGGTAAGGCCCATCACTAGTTGGCAGGATTGAATGCCTTGATTGTGAATGTATTTGTAGATTGTTCGGTGGTTAGATGTTTCTAAACTTCCTAAAACAACAGTTTGAACTTGCTCTCTGTCTAATTTGGCACATGGGAAAACAGCATGAGCCGGTGCAGATAAAATGTAAAATTGAGCCGGATTTTCTTTCGATTCAGAACGGAAACTAACTTCTTTGGTTCCGCGCGCAACATAAACTGCACCTAACTTGTCGATGGAGAAATCTACGCCATCGCCGGTTACTGTACCTTTTCCACCTACATTAATAACACCTAATTCGCGCCGCTCTAAAAAATACTCCGCGCGAAGCTTTTCTGGATTAGGTAAATGCAAGGTTTGTGCTACCGGCATGGCTCCGCCAATAATCATGCGGTCGTAAATTGTATACGTAAGATTAATGTGATCGGCGGAAAATACATGCTCAATCAAAAAGTTATCCCGTAATTCTTGATTTGTAAAAGTTGATACTTCTTTTCTACTCACCTCAAATCTGTAATCCATGATGATGTTAGTTTTTTATTTCAAAGCTAAATTACGTTCTTTTCTACTGTATCTTTAGGACTTATTCTGTCAAAATGTTTCAGGAAGATTTAAATCAAAACATTCATCTGCTCGGTTTTAGGCGTGTCGGATTTACATTGGATCACTGGATTCATGCGGATTTAGGAATTGAAATCTTTGCGAATTATGTTGGGATGGACGCACGTTTACCTACGAAAAATCATTCCGGAACCATAGAAATTTGGGAGGATATTTGGGTGGCCCGGTATTCACAAGTGATGCAATTTTTGACCGGATTAACCAAGCCATTAAAATCCGTTTTTGCTCGAGATACTTGCATCGTACCTATTTCTGCTGAGGCTGCGCGCAATTTTTTGGATGCCAATCACCTCATGGGATTTTCTAAAGGAGCACTTTATGTAGGTTGTGTAGTGCCACCTCACCGACAATTTCGCGGGATTCGTAGTGAATTTTCCTGGGAGGGAAATCCATTAGTCGCGGTGGCAGTTTTTGGGAAACCTATCGTCATGAAGGAAGCAGGCATGGAAGGAAAGTTGTCAGGTGAGTTAATAAAATTAGCCACGCTTCCATCCATTCGTTTAGTTGGTGGTATCACTAAATTTTTGGATGCTTATCGTGCGATTCATCCCGTACAAAATGTCATGACGTATATTGATTTGGATTGGAATTCGGGAAAGGGGTTTTTGAGCCTCGGATTTAAAGTGGTGGAACAAACGCCTCCTTTGTTATTCAAATTAGTAGAAGGTAAACGTGTTTCTGCTTCTGTGGATGCAGAAGTTTGGACGAAAGGGAATTTAAAATTGAGATATTATTATGCCAACTAGCCTATTGGTTTTATTGGGGCCAACCGCGAGTGGTAAAACGGCACTGGCAGTTGACCTAGCTAGACGCTTAAATGGTGAAATAATCTCAGCTGATTCGCGGCAGATATATAAAGGCCTGGATATTGGTACAGGGAAAGATCTACTTGAGTACGGTGATGTACCTTATCATCTGATTGATAATCATGTGTTGGGTGATCATTATTCTGTTGCACATTTTCAGAAAGAGGCCATCGATGCGATAAAAGAGGTACTCAGACGTGGAAAACAGCCTATTTTGTGCGGTGGGACGGGTTTGTATATCGAGGCTTTGTTGGCCAATTATTCATTTTCTCATCTACCTAATTTTTTAGATAAGCAAATTGCGCTTGATTTGACTTATCGTGTTTTTGGTTTGAATCCGGAAGTAAGCCTTCGTCGCGCGCGAATTTCTGCTCGATTCCAAGCTCGGCTAGCAGCGGGTTTAATTGAGGAAGTGGAAGGATTATTAGCTCAAGGCGCAGCGGAAGCAGATTTTATTCGTTTGGGATTGGAGTATAAATGGATTGTTCAGTATTTACGTGGGGAAATATCGCGTGAACGTTTTGAGGAGGGATTAGAGGTGGCCATTCATCAGTTTGCAAAGCGACAGATGACCTATTTTCGTAAGATGGAAAAGGCAGGTATTTTAATTTCGTGGATTCCTGATACGCTAGCTTTTCAAGCTAAAAGCGATTTTGTCTTAAAAAATATCTAAAATTATCAGTTCACATATTGCAAAATGTACAAAAAGACCTTACTTTTGCATTCTCATTACGGGACAGAGAGTTGGCAGAGTGGTCGATTGCGGCAGTCTTGAAAACTGTTGACTGTTACAGGTCCGGGGGTTCGAATCCCTCACTCTCTACCAAAAGCGAAGCGCAAGTTTCGCTTTTTTTGTTTCTATCAATTTTGGCTAAATTTCGATTATGAAATTATATTTGGTCCCTACGCCTATCGGCAATTTGGAAGATATTACCTTACGGGCGATTCGCGTGCTAAGTGAAGTGGACGCGATTTTAGCGGAAGATACACGTACATCGGGAACATTATTAAAGCATTTAAATATCTCCAAACCTCTTTATGCGCATCATGCGCACAACGAGCATGCAGGTGTTGCGGGCATTGTCAAATTAATAAAAGAGGGCAAATCATTAGCATTGATTTCAGATGCAGGAACTCCCGGGATATCAGATCCTGGATTTTTATTGGTGAAAGCCTGCCTAGAACAAGGTATCGAAGTGGAAACATTGCCGGGACCTACGGCCGTAATTCCTGCCTTAGTCAATTCAGGATTTCCGATCGACCGTTTTGTTTTTGAAGGGTTTTTGCCACATAAAAAAGGCCGACAAACCCGATGGAAGGCTATCGCGGAAGAGGAGCGGACAACGGTTTTGTATGAATCGCCCCATCGTTTAATCAAGGCATTGGAACAAATGGTTGAATTTGTGGGTGCTGAACGTCCAGTTATGGTCGCTCGTGAGTTGAGTAAAATGCATGAGCAAATGGTTCGTGGTAAAGCAGCCGAGGTATTGGCTTATTTTAGTGCCCATCCAGATAAAGTACGTGGTGAAATTGTGATTGTCATTGCAGGAAAATAAATGAAAAAGCTCCTATTTTTTTTACTGATTTCTATCGCGGCTAAAGCTCAATTGAGTTCTAAAGCGGAAGTGGTTTTAGTTACTGTGGCACCTGGAAAGGAGTTGCATTCGGCTTTTGGTCATACGATTTTATGGATTAATGACCCGACCAATGGCATTGATCGAGCCTATAGCTATGGCACGTTTGATTTCAATACAGAGAATTTTTATTTGAAATTTTTGATGGGGACTTTACCCTATACCATTTCGGTTCATTCGATGCAGGATGAGTTTAATTTCAATATGCAGTATGAAAAGCGTGGGATGATTGCCCAAAAACTTGAACTAGATTCGCTTCAGAAAAATGCAATCTTACGGGATTTGGAAACGAATTTATTGCCCGAGAACAAGGAGTATGCGTATAAATTCTTCTATGACAATTGTTCCACTCGGATACGGGATATGATTGAAAAAAATGCGCCTGGAAAATACAGCTGGACGCAAAATCCTACGCTCGAGGGAAAATCATATCGAGATTGGATGAACAAGTACTTAGCTCCTAATTCTTGGGTGACCTTGGGAATGAATCTGGCGTTAGGTGTTCCTTCTAATGTAAAAGCCACAGCTTCACAATCTTGTTATTTGCCAGATAATTTATCCTCAGCTACGAATTTGGCTAAAGGTCTTTCTGCGAATCCAATCAGTATGTTTGATGCGCAACCTAAGGAGGAAGCTGGTTTTGATTTTGCTGGGCCCTTTGTGATTTTGGGTTTGCTAACTTTACTTGTTGGCTTTTTATCGTACAAAAATTCTTTTCCTTTTGCCGCGGATGTAGCTTTATTTACTGTTTTTGGCTTATTAGCCTGGTTCATATTTTTCTTAGGCACTGCGACCAATCATGAAGTGATGGCTTACAATCCAGCTTCGCTCATGTTGTTCCCTTTGAATTTTCCACTCGTGATTTGGTTTGTGCAGAATCCAGTCAAGTGGAAGTTTTACATTCAATTGGTTACGGTTTTTAGTCTACTAGGAATCGTCTGGTGCGGTTTACAGTTTTGGCCTATGCTATTAGTCGGATTGCCTGTTTTTATCCGATTGTTTAGCTTATCCTTCATCAAAAAATAAATGCGTTATCTTTTTCTTCTCATCTCTTTTTGTGGTTTTTCACAGGAGGTTTTTAAGCCGCTAATCCCGCAGAAAGAATTTCAGCCATTAAAAATTGAAAGCAGTTTAAAAGCGGATGGGCTTTTGGATGAAACTGAGTGGCAAAACGCGCCATCTGTAAATCTGGATTTTCAAGTGGAGCCTTTTCAAGGGCTCAAGGCTTCCTTTCATTCAACGGTGAAAATGCTTTATAATCACCAATTTCTTTATGTAGCTGCTATCCTAAAAGACACTGTAGGCAAAAATGCATTTCGTGCTCCTAATTTAAAACGAGATTATACCTTTACTGAGAACGACTTATTCGGTATTGCAATTGATGGATTCAATGATAAGCGGAATGCGCTTGTTTTGCAATCGAATGCCTATGGAGCGCAGCGAGATCTATTAGCTTTTGATGATCGTGCCTATGATATTGATTGGGATGGATTGTACCGTGTCAGGACCCAACGAAGTGATTCATCTTGGGTGGCAGAATTTGCCATTCCTTGGCAGACCCTGCGTTATCCCAAAACAGATGGAAATAAGACGCAAGATTGGGGGATTAATTTCTTTCGGGTAAGAAGATCAAGTAATGAAGTAAGTGTTTGGTCGCCGCATCCGCGTTCGATGAGTGCATTGCGCATGGATTATGCGGGAAAATTATCGGGGATTATTCCTCCTCCACCCACGTCAACGAATATCCGATTTAATCCTTATTTACTGCAAGTGTCAACTAAATCGGAAGGAACTGAAATAGGGAATGCGCGTAATGCCGACTTAAAATTAGGTGGAGAGATTAAATGGGCCATAAGTCCTACGTCTGTTATGGATATTACCTTTAATACGGATTTTGCGCAAGCAGATGTGGATTTACAGGTTAATAATATTTCTCGATTCTCGGTCTTTTTTCCAGAGCGCCGACAGTTTTTTCTAGAAAATGCATCTCTTTTTTCTGCTGGTTTAGCGCCTGTTGACCAGGTGATAGGAGGTTCGATGTACATACAACCTTTTTTTAGTCGGACGATTGGTTTAGACCAAAATGTTAATCCCATTGCCATTACTGCCGGTACTCGTTTCGTTTATCGGTCTGAAAAAAGAAACCTTGGGGGTATTTTAATGCGACAAGGTGAAGGAGATGGCGATCCGTATGCTAATTTCCTTGTGGGGCGTTATTCAGAGAATTTTGGTAAACAAAATAGGATTGGGGCAATCTTTACCACCAAGTCTTCTCCATTGGCCGTGCAATCCACAGGGGCTATTGATGCCTTCGTTCGATTTAATGATAAGTTTTCATTTAGTGGTATGGGTACGCTTACGCAGGATAGTCGGACAGGTGATCAAGGCGTAGCCGAGTATAGTCAGTTTCTATATTCCGGTAATTTTATTCGGGCTTATTGGACTCAGACCTTAGTGTCAGAAAAGTATAATCCAAGCATGGGCTTTGTATCCCGACGCGGTATTTTATCCAATTCGCAAGGATTTGACTTTAATGTTCGCGGGAAATGGTTGCCTTCATTTGTGCGTAGTTGGGGCCCAGGAATTTACACCGAGGTGTATCACAGCTTAAAAACGGGTAATATTATTGAGCAGCGTGCGCTTTCAGGGCCGCTTTGGTTTGATCTTCAAAATGGTGGAATTATTGGTGGTTATGTGGAAGCGACTGCACAAAATTTGGAAGAAACCTTCAGCCCAGTCGGGATTGATATTAACCCTGGAAATTATTCGTATTTCCGTAAGGGGTTTTTACTGTCGAGTGATCCAAGTGCCAAATATTCAGGTTCCACTGAATACGGTTGGGGCGGTTTCTTTAATGGAACGTTACAGACACTAGATTCAAAGTTTCGTTTAGCTCCCATCTCGCATATAAACCTGGGTTTATCATGGAATTGGAGCAAATTTGAGAATATGGGTGCTGCTCGAGAGACGAAAGAAGTCAATTTACTGATTTTGGAAACCCGCATGGCAATCAATCCACGGGTCCAGCTAATTGGATTTTACCAAAAAAATACGACAGATGATTTAAAATCTCTGAACATACGTTTATCCTGGGAATATCAGCCGCTTTCATTTGTGTATTTAGTATTTAATTCGTTGAATTACCAAGGAACTGATGGGACCCAACAAAAGCAACAAAGTTTTTTAGCTAAATTGTCCTATCTAAAGCAGTTTTAATATGCATATGGAATTAAGAAGTGATACGTTTACCCTGCCAACTCAAGCTATGCGTGAGGCTATGTTTGCCGCGCCGTTGGGGGATGATGTTTTTGGTGAGGATCCTTCCGTTAATGCTTTGGAGCAAAAGGTGGCCGCTATGTTTGGTATGGAGGCCGCACTTTTTTGTGTTTCTGGTACGCAGACGAATCAAATCGCAATGTCAGTTCATTTAAGCAAGGGACAAGAGGTCATTTGTGATGAGTTGTCACACATTTATTTATACGAGGGTGGGGGCATTATGGCGAATGCAGGCGCTTCCGTTAAGTTGTTGAAAGGTGATTTAGGTCGCTTAACACGTGCTCAAATCGAAGCAGCAATCTCTCCAGACGATATTCATGCGTGTGAAAGTAAATTAGTAAGTCTTGAAAATACGGTCAATAAAGGTGGTGGGAGTGTGTATAGCTCAGAAAGCTTACAGGAAATTTCAGATTTTTGTCGGCATATAAACATCCCAATACACCTCGATGGGGCACGAATTTTCAATGCGATGGCTGTAACGGGTCAAACGCCCAAGCAATTTGGTGCATGGTTTGATTCGATTTCTGTTTGTTTATCGAAAGGTTTAGGCGCTCCCGTAGGTTCAGTTTTGTTGGGTTCGCATACATTTATCAAACAAGCGAGGCGTGTGCGTAAACGATTAGGTGGGGGATGGCGCCAAGCGGGATTTTTAGCTGCGGCGGGGATCTATGCGCTTGATCATCACGTCACGCGTTTGCAAGAAGATCATGCCCGAGCGAAAGAAATAGCCCATATTTGTG
This sequence comes from Aquirufa sp., assembly GCF_964796385.1. NCBI lineage: Bacteria > Pseudomonadati > Bacteroidota > Cytophagia > Cytophagales > Flectobacillaceae > Aquirufa > Aquirufa sp. Next base: position 19,179 of record NZ_CBAUBA010000006.1, read on the forward strand.
TCGGACTACCTTGGGTAGACTCCATTCTTCCGGTAACAACCAATATCGTCATTGTTCAATTAAAGGAAGGCATTCGCTCGGTAGACCAAGTGGCTGATTTAAAGTCCAAGGGCATTTTTTGTGCGCCTTTCGGGCCACAGTACATTCGCTTTGTTACGCATTTGAATTTTGACGATGCAGCTTTATCTGCATTTAAGGCTCAAATTATTTAGTAGTTTTTGCCAACTTCTTTCTTTTAAAAGAAACCTAATATGATGCAACGAAAAGCGTTTAAAATGTTTCTTTTGCCCGGTTTTGAAGCCGAATATGCCCGTAGGCATGATTTGATTTGGCCTGAACTCGTAGACCTATTACATGCTGTCGGTATTCAGAATTATTCCATTTTCTTGGATTCGGACACACTTTCCTTATTTGCCTATCTAGAGGCTCCTGATTTAGGTAAACTAGATCAGCTTCCTGCGCAGGAAGTTATGCAGCGCTGGTGGAAGTATATGGGTGATATTATGCAAAGTAATCCAGATAATTCACCAGTGGCCATTGATATTCCATCTGTATTTCACCTTCCTTAATTGATGAAAAAGATTATTCTTTTATGTTTTTTAGCCTCTTTTTCGCTTGTAGCTGCGCCAAATAAAAAGCAAGTACTGGCGAAGATGCATTTGGCTAATCGTTATTTCCAACAGAAATGGCCGGATGTTGGTCAAGTGATTGTTAGCCCTGATCGGACAAGACCATCTAACATTTGGACACGATCAGTTTATTATGAGGGTTTGATTGAATTATATAAACTAGATCCCAAGGCGTCTGATTTAAAATACATGATTGATTGGGGTGAATTTCATCAGTGGGGATTGCGAAATGGGGTAAAAACGCGCAATGCAGATGATCAGGCATGTGGGCAGGTGTATATGGATTTGTTCCTCATGTCAGGCGACTCTGCGCGCATCAAGCCCATTAAAGCCAATATTGATAACATGGTCATTACGGAAAAATCGGACGATTGGTCTTGGATCGATTGTTTACAAATGAGCATGCCCGTTTATACACGTTTAGGTGTGATTTATAAAGATCCGCGTTATTTTCAGAAGATGTATGATTTGTATGCGTTTACCAAATACAAACATGGCGGAAAGGGTCTTTACAATCCGGTTGAAAAACTGTGGTGGCGGGATAAAGATTTTGTTCCTCCCTACAAAGAGCCGAATGGTGCCAATTGCTTTTGGTCACGCGGAAGTGCTTGGGTATATGCCGCTTTAGTTCGAACGCTCGATTTATTACCGGAAAATGATCCACACCGTGCGGAGTATCTTGCCGATTTTATTGCACTTTCTGAGGCCTTGCCTCCTTTGCAGCGGGCGGATGGGTTTTGGAATGTTTCTTTGATGGACCCAACTAATTATGGAGGGCCGGAATTGACTGGTACGTCTTTGTTTGTATATGGTATGGCTTGGGGAGTCCGGAAAGGTATATTGCCTGCCAAAAAATATAGACCAATCATTGATCAAGCTTGGAAGGGGATGTCATCATGTGTACATCCAAATGGATTTTTGGGTTTTGTCCAAGGTACCGGGAAAGAGCCTAAAGATTCGCAGCCAGTGACGTTTGATCATGTGCCCAACTTCGAAGATTTTGGTCTAGGTTGTTTCTTGCTAGCCGGTTCTGAATTGTTAAAAGCAAAATAAGAATAATTAGTTCATTTAGAAAGGGGAGGTTCCTTGTGGGTTTTGACCACTACATCTATAGCTCAGTTTTTGGTGTTTTTTATTTTCTCTATCTTTGTTCGCTCTACAAAGAATTTTAGATTTATATGAAATTAATCTATTGGTTGGTTTTTGGTTTTATAGCATGGATCCTTTATGCCTATTTACCATTCCACCAAGATGAATTTTTGCATTTCCATTCATTAGCTTATCAATTGCCAAATTTCCAACTTAATGCGTTTAAGGAGGGATTTGGTGCTTACGAAAAGTTCTTTCCTTTAGGCCTTTCGGTCTATTTTCCATTTTTATATACGGGTAATTTGCAAGGGATTTTACTTTGGCCCTTTTATGTTTCAATGCCTATAATTGAAGCTAAAATGGCTTATTCCTTGCTTTCGTTAGCTTTATTTTATGTCTTGATCCTACGGACATTTTCGATGTCAAGCGCTGGAAAATGGTTTTTGTTTTTGTTGTTGCCAATTTACATCGCTGTATTGCGGGATGCTGGCCCGGTCAATGTAGCGTTAGTGGTTTTTGTACTTAGTTTTCATTTGATCAATAAACTCGCGCACCCAAGGTTCGGTTGGCTTGCTGCCCTATGTCTTTCCTTCGTGTGGTCCTTAGCATTTTATGACAAATTGTTTTTTGTCTACTTAATGCCGAGCGTGTTAGTTTTCTCATTGAATCGATGTTCGTTTGAGGCAATATTTAAACCTGACTTTCTAATTAAAATGGGCCTTGCCTTAGCGGCGTTTAGTTTATTCGTTTTGGTTTATTTGTTGGCCGATATTCGTGTTCGTCAATTTCAGTCAGTGGAACTGGCGAATTTCCAACTCCCATTTATTAAGGCATTAGCGTCATCTGGTGATTATACTTTTTGGGAGGAACGGAGAATCGTATTAAATACGCTTGTAAACCAATTTGACTTTAGCTTTTATGTGCTGCGCCATTTGAATTATTATGATTTCATTCAGGCCAACATTTGGAATGGTTTAAGTTGGTTTGGAATTGTATTTGTTGGCTTAATTGTATTGGAATTCAAACATGCCGATGCTAAGGCTAGGTGGTATCTGGCTGCATTTGTTGTCATGGCTTTGACGTATTTAGTGTTGGGTAAAATTCGTTTTGGACATCATACGGTATTTTTATTCATTCCTTTATTGGGCTTTTGGTTTGATGGTCGGCGTCCAGTTTACCTGAAAAGCTTGATGGTTTGGTTAGCATTAAATATGCTTGTTTTTGGATATAATTTGGTTCATTCACAAGCACATGAATCGCTTCGAACAGATTACCGTGATTTAGTAAAAAAGACAAAGGTTGCGAAACCCGTAATCGTCAATTTTGATAGTTGGAATTATTACTATCTACGCAATTTAGATTCAGATCAAGCGGTAGTTACCTGGGTAGATTTACGTGATTCAGTTCAAACAGGCCGTTTATTTGCGCTATCCAAAAAGTTAAATTTGCCCATTATAAATGTGTCTGGGTCAATGGAGGTTTGGGATCAAAATTGGTTATTAATCCAAAACAAGGTAGATTCGGTTTTGGTAGATCGGACCTTTCCCGCAAATCCAATTATTACATTTCGTATTAAATAGCTATACCTATGTCGCATAAATTCGTGCTATTTCTGGCACTCTGTTTAAGTCCTTTATTGATCTCAGCGCAAAATCCGGCTGATTATCCGCAAGATTATCTGAGTCCTGCTTTTCATGCAGGTCGACGTGAGGCTTTTAAGGCTGCTATGTCAGATAAGGGTGTTGCTATATTTTTTGCATCTCAGGTTCGTGTACGAAATGATGATGTTGATTATCAGTATGCGCAGAATAAGAACTTTTACTATTTCACTGGTTTACAGGAGCCAAATGCCGTTTTGGTGATGTTTAAGCGTCCGGTTACCCTCTTAAACCAAACGGGTACTGAGTTTATTTTTGTTCAAAAGCGAGATGCTTTCAAAGAAATGTGGACGGGTAAAATATTAGGTGAAGCTGGAGTGAAGAAGACATATCAGATTCAACATGTTTTCGCTAATGATCAGTTTAATGCCAATACACTTGATTTGTCCACGGTTGATTCCATTTATTCAGTATACCGGGATGAGGCTATTTTTACGAAGTATAAGCGAAGATTAGATCCCTTAGCGCGCATGGCGAATGTCGTGGATAGTAGTTTAGTCTCCTTGAAAAAGCCGTTGGCATCGCGTGCTACGATTCAAATTTTAAGCTCTTTGCGGGGAATTAAGCAGCCCGAGGAGATTGTTTTGATGCGTAAAGCAAGCCAAATAAGTTCGTTGGGCCATCGCGAAGTCATGAAAGCAATCCACCCTGGAATGAAGGAATATCAAGCGCAAGCCATTATGGAGTACCATTTTAAGTCGAGTGGCTCTGAATATCCTGGTTATCCAAGTATTGTGGGTGCATCTGAAAATTCCTGTGTTTTACATTATACGACTAATTTGAAACAGGTGAATGCGGGTGATTTGTTGTTGAGTGATTGCGCGGCCGAATACCATGGGTATACGGCGGATGTAACGCGTACGATTCCGGCAAATGGTCGGTTTTCGCCTGAGCAGAAACTTATATATGATTTGGTACTTAAGGCGCAAGATGCAGGTATTCAAATGTGTAAAACAGGCATTCCGCACGACCGAGTAGATGCTGCGGCGCGCGAGGTGATTTATACGGGTTTAGTTGGCCTAGGTATTGTCTCATCTAAACAAGAAGCCCGTCAATATTTTCCACACGGCACCTCGCATCATGTGGGGTTGGACGTACATGATTTAGGGCCGCGGATGTTGGCTCCTGGTGTTATTGTTACAGTTGAACCAGGGATTTATATTCCTGCTGGAAGTAAATGTGATAAAAAGTGGTGGAATATTGGTGTGCGAATTGAAGATGATATTCTGATTACCGAAACAGGGAATGAGAATTTGTCGGCAGGTTCACCTCGGTCAACGGCAGAAATTGAAAAATTAATCAAGGAGCGGAGTCGCTTTGAGTAGTATTAAATATTTTCATGTATTTGTGTTATTAGTTTAGTTTCTTAATTTTATTTCATCTAAAAAAATTGACAAATGAAAAATAAATTATCGATTAATTTCCGAGCCATGATGTTTGGATTATTTAGTTTACTTGTTTTGACGACTACTTCGTCTTTTATTACCTTGCCAGATAATCCCGATGCCATTGTAGGAGTTTGGAAAACAGGTGAGGGTAATGCGATGGTTCGTATTTACAAGAATGGTGAGAAATACCAAGGAAAGGTAGTTTGGTTGAAGGAGCCGATAGATCCTGAAACGGGTAAACCCAAATTAGACAAAAATCAATCAGATGAAACGGCCAAAAAAAGACCTGTTTTAGGCTTGATTAATATTTGGGGATTTGTTCCTAAAGAAAATAATGTGTGGGATGAGGGAAATATTTATGACCCAAAGAATGGTAATACGTATTCATCTACGATGAAGTTAATCAATGCAAATACGCTAGAGGTTCGTGGATATATCGGCGTTTCGTTAATTGGTAGAACGGATACTTGGACGCGTCAAGTTAAATAAACCGATATTCTTTATGACATAAAAAAAAGGCTTCAAATTTTTGAAGCCTTTTTTATGTTAGGGTGAAACGAAGTTTAAACTAAAGTTTATGTACATCGGGTTGCCCATCGGGCTCGTAAAAAACCTGTCGGCATCTTCCTTGCCATCAAACTTATTCATGACATCAAAACGATAGTTATAGCGTAATCCCGCTTGCACATTAAACCAAAGGAAGCCTGTGATTTTTTTATCCCACATAATGCGAGGTTTAAATTCTCCTCGCTGAATGAAACCTTCACCATTTTTACTTTGAGGTAATTTGGTATAAAATTGATTTCCTTCTAATTCAAAGCCAACTTGTAGCATACTTGATGTAGAGAAATTATAGCGTAAAAATCCTTTCGCAGGTAACAAAAGCTCAATTCCCCAGCGATCATTGAAGGTCTTATTCCAAAGTATTACCGGAACATATATCAATCTTCCGGCACGGTAGGTACGGGCGATACCGGTACCAATCATGTTTGATTCGGAGGTTTTCCAACCGTAAATTCCTGTTGCGCTTAAGGTTAACGCTTTTGAATCAATATCGCCAAGCTTGGGGAATACGCCATTGATATCAGCACTCGCTTGAAGAATTAAGAAATTCCGCTCATTGAGAGGTTTAAAAATGGTCGTGTTTATGCCTGTGCTCACTAAGGCATTAGATTGAAGGCTGGATACAAATGGATTATTGGCTTTATTGTTCTCGAATTCAAATTTTGAGCTCCAATAATTGGCGCCCAATTGCCATATAAATTTGTTCGTGGCAATGACAGGCACATTAACCTGCGCGCGAAGCATATTGACACGGTTTACATGAAACTCTTGCGGAGAAGTGTTCAATTCGCTGAAACGTATGCCTGGCATGTGAAATCCAGCATTATAATCATACCCAATGCTAATGATTCGCTGGGGAGTTTGATTTAAAACTTTTTGCGTACAAAATCTGGTAACTCCTTCAGGGTCACCATATTGGCTATAATCTTCGAAAACTTCAGTAGTGTCAGTCTGTGCATAAACTCCTGTAGAAACAGCGAGTAGTACTAAGGTAATCATTTTCTTCATAGCGATAGGGTTGCTTTTTATGCACGTAAATATATTGGTAAAATTTTCAAATTTAGAAGGGTTTTAAGGTCTATTTTGACTGATTATTAATTTTCTATTTTTATTTCTGTGTAGTTGGTGTTAAGATCTCTACTTTATTTTAACTTTTAAATTATGAATTGTAGTCATTAAAGCAATTAAACAGACAGTAGAAAACCTTCTTAAGCTATTTATAAAATTATTTGTTCAAATTTATATTTTTGATTTCACAATGATACATGAACGGAATTTAATAAATACTTTTACCTCGTTAACAAGATGGCATCACAATTTGCAAAATCGCATCTTAAACTACAGAAATTTATAGGTTTAAACTTTTAAATTAAATATTGAAATGAATACAATTAAATGCGTGTTGATTTTTGTCATGGTCTTTATTTCCAATTTTTCTCGTGCACAAGAACTGATGAAAACGGAGGCAAGCTCAAAAATTGATTTTGGCTTAGAAGGAATGTTAGGCGTTTCAGTTGGTAAAGATTTTTACTTAATCAATGTGGGTGGTCCAAGTTTGTTGTTGGCAATTAATAAGGATTGGAAAATTGGTGTTGGGGCTTTGCCGTCAATATATGTATCCGATGGCAAACTTGGGACTCGTTTAGGTGTATCGCCGCGCGTCGATTATAAGAATTTGGTAATAATTATGCCATTTTTTCATCGTGAAGCCGTAAATAAATGGATTTGGTCCGTTGGTTTGGGATATAAATTTCATAAAAAATGAACTAATTATGTTTTGTCTTCACACGATTTGGCGCCAACTTATTTTAGGACGGGACAATTAAATTTAAAAAGCCACTTGTTGAGAGTGGCTTTTTCTGTGGAACTGGAGGGATTCGAACCCTCGTCCAAACCTAGAAACCGGAAGCTTTCTACACGTTTAGATTTGATCGATTTTCGATGGCCAACAGGTTCAGATCAGACCTTATTGACCACTTATTCACTAGATACTAATGATCGCTTAATGAAATCGCAATCATCGACTCTGCATGGTCGACGCTCCAGGATCCCTAGCGGCAGAGTTTGGCCGGGGTGGAACGATGGCAATTGATTAGTCTATCAGACTAAGCAGCCATGGCATACGAAGTATTGCCAGCTATAATTCGAAGGTTTTTTAAACAGGAAATACCCCCAACTCCCGACGTGCTTACAACCGATCTGCTTAAGCTGTCAAAACCGGTCAGTCCCATAAGGCTGTAAATATACGCAATTAAACTAGCGGAAGAGCTGTTGTGGACTTAATTTCATCCATGACAAATAAACTACTAATATGGGCCACGGAAGGTAATACAGCTAATTTTTCTTGGTAAAATCGATTATAACTTTCCACATCCGCACTAACCACATTTAAATAATAATCAAAATTACCTGATACCAAGTGGCAAGATATAACCTCTGGAAACTCCGTAATAGAAGCTTCAAATGAACTAAAATTTTCTCTGTTCTGCTTTTCAAGTGTAACTTGACAATGAACTAATAAGCCAAGATTTAATTTTTTTCGATTCAATATGCCTACATAGCCTTTAATATAGCCTTCCATTTCTAAACGCTTTAATCGGTCATGTGTTGGACTCAGCGAAAGGTTTACTTGTTCCGCAATCTCTTTTATTGTTTTTTGACTATTTGCCTGTATTATTTTTAATAATTGGAGATCTAATTGATCAATAGTCGTTTTAACTGCCATAAAGTTTTCGGTTTTGATGTTCTAAATGTACAAATAATCGTGATAATTTCTGTTAATATACCAAAACGGCATATAATTTCCTTATTTAAAGGTTTTTGGCCTTAAATTTTATGGTAGTGCATATATTTGTAATGTATTATACTTCATCAAAGGTAACGGCCAGCGAATTTTTCGTTGGCTGTTCTTTTTTAACCTAACCAAATCATGATTATAGCCGTTCCCAAAGAAATAAAAAAACAAGAATCGCGCGTTGGACTTACGCCTGCCGGTGTTCAAAGTTTGATTGCCGCTGGCCACCAAGTCTACATAGAAACTCAAGCTGGTGTAGGTTCCGGTTTTTCTGATTCATCCTACGAACTTGTTGGTGCCAATATCTTAGCAACTCCTCAAGAGGTCTATGCCATCGCAGATATGATTGTTAAAGTAAAGGAGCCCTTGGCTTCTGAATATCCACTCATCAAGCCGAAGCAAATCCTATTTACTTACTTTCATTTTGCGGCCTCTAAAGAACTGACGCATGCCATGATAGAAAGTAAGGCAACGTGCATCGCTTACGAAACCGTCGAATTAGCTGATAGATCTTTGCCCTTATTAACTCCGATGTCGGAAGTAGCTGGTCGGATGGCTATCCAAGTTGGTGCCTATTTTTTAGGTAAACCGCAAGGTGGAAAAGGGAAAATGCTAGGCGGCGTTCCTGGAGTAAAACCTGCCAATGTATTAATTCTGGGAGGTGGGGTTGTTGGCACACAAGCCGCACGTATGGCTGCCGGTTTAGGTGCTAACGTCACCATTATGGATACCAATTTAGCTCGTTTACGCTATTTGAGTGATGTCATGCCTGCTAACGTCCACACCCAACATTCCACTTCACATGCCATTCAAGAGCATTTGCCACATGTCGACCTAATTGTAGGTGCCGTGCTTCTGCATGGAATTAAGGCACCACATCTTATTAAAAAGGAAGATTTAAAGCACATGCAACCAGGTACGGTGCTAGTCGATGTGGCTGTGGACCAAGGTGGTTGTATTGAAACATGTCATCCAACTACCCACGAAGATCCTGTCTATGAAGTAGATGGAATTCTGCACTATTGTGTTGCTAATATGCCTGGCGCAGTTCCGCAAACGTCTACGATGGCATTGACGCAAGCTACGTTGCCTTACGTACTTTTATTAGCGAATCAAGGCTACCAAGATGCTTGCTCGTCTAATGAGGCTCTAAATAAAGGTTTGACGATCTACGATGGGAAGTTATACCATCCTGGTTTAGCGGCGGCTTTTTCGTTGTAGTTACAGGAAAAAATTGGCGTGGAAGTTGACAAGAAACACCTCATGCGTCGCACGGGTGATGGCAGTGTAAAGCCAACGAATATATTCGGCATCCACTTGTTCCTCTTTTAAATAGCCTTGATCGATAAAAACGGCTTTCCATTGGCCACCCTGAGATTTGTGAGTGGTCAATGCATAAGCAAATTTAACCTGTAACGCATTCAAGTACGGGTCCTTTCGTATTGCCTCCGTACGCTCCTTTTTCTTTTGTATGTGCGCATAATCCTCACAAACAGAATCATACAGTTTTTTATTAGCCTCCTTACTTAAGGCTGACTCAGATGAATGCAAGGTATCAAGCATGATTTTGGCTTCTACTTCAGGATGCTCTTCGTAATCACATAGCCGCAAACTTACGGTTAAGAACCGCATCCCATGCATTTCTTCCTCGCGCTTGATTTTCATGATTTCCACAAAGTCGCCATTGGCCAAAAAACCAGCTGGTGAGTCTTCGTCCAACCAATGGTAATTATTACGCACGATCATCAATAAATCTCCCGATGAAATCTCATCTTCTTGATACAGAATGGTCCGCCGAACGAACTCATTGAATTGAACCGCACTCTTATTGGATCGCGTTAAAACGATTGTTTCCTCTTTCCCAAATTTACGATACGCATACTGCATGCCATCTTCCATTTTTTCCCCCGTCATGCGGAAAATATCTTTAAATGAAGCCGTATTGAATTTGATTTCAGTTGAATTTTGAGCCAACAAGCCACGTAAATTTGTCGCATTGTACAAAATCCCGGAATGAATATCCTGGCGCATGACATCCGTTAGTTCATGCTCCTTAACCTCCATATGAAATTCTTTTGCAATGTAATCCGCGGAAAGGGCAGGCGAAAGAATTTTACCTATAGGAGGTAATTGAGCCGTATCACCCACAAAGATTAGCTTATTACCTGTATGTCCATTTTCCGGATTGGTAAAGACATATTCAATCAAATCGGTCAATAAACTATTTTGGCCAAAATCAGAATCATCCGTAATCATGGATGCCTCATCTACAATAAATACGGTATTCGTCGCGTAGTTAGGCATGCGTTGAAAGGATAAAGTTCCCGAATGCGGGTTACTTACCTGTCGGTAGATTTTTTTATGGATGGTAAACGCTTTCTTTTTGGAGTAATTAGCCATCACCTTAGCAGCCCGGCCAGTAGGTGCTAATAGCTGCGTTTTATAACTGAAGGTGCCTAAAATTTTAATTAAGGTAGAAATGACCGTGGTTTTACCCGTTCCTGCGTATCCTTTGATGATGAATGTTAATGCCGACCACTCATCTTCGTTGACAATAAATTTGTCCAATTGCGAAAATAATGCCGACTGCGATGGCGTAGGTTCGAATGGAAATTTTTGATTTAGTAAGAAAGCTGGACTTTTGGCAATACTCATAGGGTAAATTTACACAATAGCCCCGGGTAGCGCAATGGAGTTTTCGATTGAAAGCGGCCGAAAAACATTAATCAAGCAAATTCGCTCGTATTGATCTAATTCGGATACTAAAATATCAGTTTCTTCTACTTGGTCTTCAACTAATAAGCGGGCACGTGTCGTTCCCCAGTGCATCGGAGCTTCAGGTGTATACCAAACACCATCCTTCAAGAAAGCTAAATTAGCGATGGTACAATCCTGAATAATTCCATCTTTATGAAAAATCACTTCATCAGCCAAGGGGTGTGCCTCCAAAATATGCCGGAAAAACCCTCTTTCAGCCCATTTGAAGCCATAATCGATCTCGCCGCTATCCACCAAAGTGAATTTTTGAATCACTTTAGCTTCATATGGAAATAGCTCCACGGTTTGTGGATCCTCTGTATACGTAATCCGTAAGCGATGTATTCCTGTTTCGGGTAAGACAATTTTTGAAATCTCTTCGTGTACATCAAAAGGTTCCCACTCTGGGAAAAATGCATCAAATGTTTCGCTGACACGCATTTGATGGAAGTCAAGATGTTGGGCTTGACCGTTTTGTACACAAATAGTTTCTAAAAATGAAAACATATTAAAAGGGGAGATATACTTTTTGAATGAGTTCGTTGTATTCTTTTTCAAGTTCTGAAAAAACGGTAATTCCACCGCCACTTTTGAAAATCAGTTGGCCCGATTTATATTCAATAAATCGAATCATAACGCCAGAGTCTAAATTTTGGCCATCAAATTCACCCATGATTCCCGTATAAAAGCCACGATCATATTGCTCAGCCTCAGCGATGATTTGCATAGTTGATGTTTTTGGAGCTCCTGTGATGGAACCTGCAGGTAGTAATTCGCGCAAAATAGATCCAATTTTTCCCTTTAATTCAGGAAGAAGAAATCCAGAAATTTGCGATGACATTTGCCACAAATCACCTTCATTCGTTTTTATTTGTTCCGTGTATTTATAGGAATCTACCTGAATGGGGAAGGCCACCCGACTTAAATCATTGCGGATTAGGTCTACAATCGTGGCATGTTCTGCTTGTTCTTTTTGATCTGCCATTAAGGTGTCTTTGGACGGATTTAGTCGTACAGAAGACGTTCCCTTCATTGGATAGCTATAAATTTTGTGATCCTTAATTTGTATGAAACATTCAGGCGAGAACACGATGAATTCCTCCGAACATTTCATCTTGTAAGCCGCATGTGCTTGATCAAAAATGATTTGTAGAGGCACATTAACTTGAATAGGTGTTTCAACTGTTAAATTAACCAAAAACGAATTTCCCTTTTTTAGTTCCTGTTGGACATATTCAAATTTGTGCCGATAGGTTTCAAGGGAAATTGGGGATTTTGCTAAATGCACAGTCTGCCCACTACCACTTGGTTTTTGTCGGATTTGAATTTGTATACCTAGGTTTTCGGCCTCTTGCTTAGATCCAGCCCAAGCCTGTGTCCCATCATAACTGATGAAAAATTGGAAGGGTATACCTAGCATTCCCCACGTATCCATTTGTTCAGATACTTCCGCAAAAGGCACGAGAGGAATGGATGGGAACATCCTATAAATAGTTATGCGCTAATTCAAGAACTTTAGCTAATCCTGCAGGGTTTTGTCCACCAGCTGTGGCTAAGAAGGCTTGGCCTCCACCGCCACCTTGCACTTCTTTCGCTAATTCACGAACAATAGTTCCGGCATTTAGTGATTTTGAATCCACTAAATCTTTCGAAATGGCTAAGGCCAAACTAGCTTTGCCATCTATTTCACTTACGAGCAAACAGAATAAACTTCCAGCTTCTGTTTGCAAATCAAATGCTACATTTTTCAATGCATCTGCATTGGGTACGTTTACCTGAGCGATTAAAGCTGGCGTTCCATTTTGTATGCTTATTTGCTTAGCCAATTCAGTTTTTAAACCTCCGATTTCTTTAGCTTGGTAATTTGCAACCGTTTTTTGTAAGCTATTCGCTTGTTCAATCAAGCTTGCCACCGCCTTAACCAAATCTTTTGGAGCCTTTAATAAAGCATTTAATTCACTAATTACAGCCTCTTGCTCGCTTAAAAGCGCATAGGCTTGTTGGGACGTAATCGCCTCAATCCGACGAACACCCGTCGCAACAGATGTTTCCGTAATGATTTTACATAAGCCAATTTCAACTGTTGATGGCACGTGCGTACCCCCACAAAGTTCAACCGAATATTTCTTGTCAAAAGTAATAACGCGGACAAAATCTCCATATTTTTCACCAAACAACGCCATGGCTCCTTTTTCTTTCGCTTGTGCGATTGGTACATTGCGTTCCTCTAACAAGGGAATGTTCTCGGCAATTTTGGCATTAACGATTTGTTCAATTTGTTGAATTTCTTCGTCGGTGACTTTTTGAAAATGAGAAAAGTCAAAACGCAACAAGGCCTCATTGACGAGGGAGCCTTTTTGTGCCACGTGTTTACCTAATACTTCTTGTAAAGCAGCTTGTAGTAAATGTGTCGCTGTGTGGTTTTGTGTAATTGTTCTTCTCCGATGAGTATTAATCTGAGCGATCACCTCTGCATCTCCAGCTACTTGTTCAATGCGCGCATCACTTAAAAAATGGACGATCAAGTCGTTTTCTTTTTTAGTGTCAAGTACCTGTAAAGTGATACCAGAAGGTTTGAACGTCAAGGTTCCTGTATCACCTACTTGTCCGCCTGATTCTGCATAGAATGGAGTTGTTTCTAGGACAACTTTATATTGTACTCCACCTTTATTTTGAATCTTTTGATATTTTAAAACCTGTGTGCTTGTTTGGGATTCATCGTAGCCTACAAATGAAACTTCTTCTCCTTCACGGACAATCATCCAATCTTCGGCACTTGCCCCTGCGTCTTTACGTGAGCGTGCTTTTTGTTCTTGTAAAGCCTTGTTAAATCCAGCTTCGTCAATATCCATGCCTTTTTCACGCGCAATTAATGCCGTTAAATCTATCGGGAATCCGTAGGTGTCATTTAGTTCGAACACGTCATCGCCTGAAAGAATTTTGCCTGAGCAGTCTTCCATTAATTTATCAAGGCGAATTAGACCTGTGGATAAGGTACGCAAGAAAGATACCTCTTCTTCGTAAATCACTTTGGCAACGAATGCTTCTTGGGCAATTAGTTCATCAAATACACCGGTGAATTGTTTGGCCAATAAAGGGACTAATTCGTGCATAAAAGGTTCTTTGAAGCCTAAATAGGTATATCCGTAACGAACAGCCCGACGTAATATACGACGGATAACATAGCCAGCTTTGGCATTAGATGGCAACTGGCCATCAGCTATACAGAAAGCGATCGCACGAATGTGGTCAGCAATAACACGCAGTGCTATATCTGCCCATTTTTCTGCACCGTATTGCTTACCTGCTTTTTGGGCTAAATATTGAATGGTTCCTTGGAACACATCGGTATCATAATTGGATTGCTTCCCTTGAATCGCCATGCAAAGGCGTTCAAATCCCATTCCCGTGTCTACGTGTTTATTGGGTAGTGGAACTAATGAACCGTCCGACATACGCTCAAATTGCATGAATACATTGTTCCAAATCTCAACGACTTGCGGATGATCTGCATTGACTAATGATTTTCCGGAAACTTTGGCAACCTCGTCTGCATTGCGTAAATCGATATGGATTTCTGAGCAAGGTCCGCATGGGCCTGTTTCGCCCATTTCCCAGAAGTTATCTTTTTTATTTCCATAGATGATGCGGTCTTCACCTACGATCGCTTTCCAGATATCGAAAGCCTCCTGATCGAAAGGTACACTATCTTTTTTATCACCTTCAAAAACGGATACATAGATACGGTCTTTAGGTAATTTGAATACTTCTGTCAGTAATTCCCAGGACCACGTAAGAGCCTCTTGCTTAAAATAATCACCAAATGACCAATTGCCAAGCATTTCAAACATGGTGTGGTGGTAGGTATCGAATCCTACATCTTCGAGGTCGTTGTGCTTTCCCGAAACACGAAGACATTTTTGCGTGTCTGCGATACGTTTCGACGGAGGAGTTCCATTACCCAAGAAAAAATCCTTGAATTGTGACATACCTGAATTATTAAATAATAGGGTAGGGTCATTCTTAGCTACCAATGGGGCTGAAGGAACAATTAAGTGACCTTTAGATTGAAAAAAATCTAAGAACTGTTGGCGGATCTCCGAAGAAGTCATTTGGGCTAATTTTGGTAATGGATTGGTTTAATGCGTCCTCTTGTTTATTTTTGTTTTGACAAGAATCGCAAAATTAGGTTTTTTTGTTGATTTTATTGATTCCTCGCATGGATTTAGATAAGCAATATTATTCGATTTCTGAAGTAGCCAAGCTATTTAAAGTCAATACATCCAAGTTGCGGTATTGGGAAGCACAATTTCCACACTTATTACCAAAGCGTACAGGAACTGGAATTCGTAAGTATACGCAGGTTGATATTGATAAAATCAAGGTGTTAGTGGACATGATCGATGTCAAAGGCCTGACTATTGAAGGAGCTAAACAAGCGCTTAATAACAAAGGGGCTGTTAAAAATCCCAATCAAGTTGTAATAAATCAGTTAACTGATATTCGTAATTTTTTACAAGTTTTATCTCAGGAATTAGAATAGTCTGTGCGTAGTTTCGTGGAAATCCTAGTCCATGCAATCGTCCGAAAAATTCTATCAAGTTGCCCTGTCGCGTATTCCGCAAATCGGTGTAGTCAATGCACGAAGGCTCGTTTCTTATGCGGGCTCTGCTTCTGCTATTTTTCAAGCTTCACGCATTGACCTGCAAAAAATTCCTCATATAGGTCCTATTTTGGCTGAGTCTGTTTTTCAAAAGACATACTTACATGAAGCAGAATCGATTTTGCGGGCATGCGATTCAAGTCAAATTACCATCCTTTTTTATTTAGATGATTTATATCCGGATCGATTAAAACATATTTATGATGCGCCATTGGTCCTGTATTTTCAAGGAAGTTCTGATTTAAATCAAGCGCGTAGCTTAGCGGTTGTGGGCACACGGAAGGCCACGGATTATGGAAAAAGGATGACTCAATCATTAATTGAACAATCAATCGGCTGTCCGGTCGTATTTGTGAGCGGGCTTGCTTATGGAATTGATATTGAAGTGCATAAGCATTACATTGACTTAGGGCTAGAGAATATAGCTGTGTTGGCCGGTGGATTTAATTATGTGTATCCGGCTAAGCATAAGCGTTTTTTGGACCAAATGGTACAATGTGGCGGCGTCTTATCGGAATACCCCTTACATCAAAAGCCTGATCCGCGTTTTTTTCCATTGCGTAATCGAATCATAGCCGGGATGACAGATGCGACTGTAGTCGTTGAAGCAGCTGAAAAGGGTGGGGCATTAATCACGGCAGATTATGCCAATAATTATCATCGAGAAGTTTTTGCTGTTCCAGGAAATTTGGAAAAAATATTTTCTGAAGGGTGTAATGCCTTAATTCAAAAACATAAAGCGACCATTTATACGAGTTGGGAAGCATTAGCCTTGCAGATGAATTGGGGAGAAGCAGGCGATCGAATTCAGCCGAAAAAACAGGTTTCCTGGAGCAGGTTGACGGATGACGAATCTCAAGTCATGGCAATTTTAGTCAAAGAAGGGGAATGCACGTTAGATCAACTTGCCTGGCGGGCACAAAAAAAGGTAACCGATTTGGCGATTACCTTATTAAATCTGGAGTTCCAAGGTTTGGTGAAAGCCTTACCTGGTTATATGTATCGGATAAAATAGCTTATTTACGCCATTCGCTTGGGTTCACACGCCAATCTTGCAGGGTGACCAATTGTGTTTCTGAGATATAGTCTAATTTAACCGCTTCTTCTACAAGCACATCGTAGTTGCTGAGTGTATAAAATGGGACACTCGCATGTTTGAAATTTTCAGAAGCAATTTCAAAACCGTAGGTGAAAATGGCAACCATACCGAGTACTTCGACACCTTCCGAGCGTAAGGCATCTGCAGCTTTAAGGGAACTTCCACCGGTTGAAATTAGGTCTTCAATCAATACAGCTTTTTGACCTGGCTTGATACTGCCTTCAATTTGGTTTCCCATGCCATGTTTTTTGGGCTCTGGGCGTACATAGCAAAATGGTAAATCCAATAAATCGGCCACTAAAGCGCCCTGTGCAATCCCCGCTGTGGCAACTCCTGCAATGACATCAACGTCCTTGAAATAGCCTTTAATTGCTGCCGAAAGGCTGTTTTTGATGTAGGTTCTAGCCTCAGGATCTGAAAGTGAGATTCTATTGTCACAATAAATAGGTGACTTCCAGCCTGATGCCCAAGTAAACGGTTGGTCTGGTCGTAACCGAATCGCTTGAATGCGTAAAAGATGATGTGCGACTTCTTGTGAAATAGTTAAATTCTGCATGCTTTAGTTTCTTCAATAATTGATTTCACAAAAATAAGTATTCAGATTATCTTATCAGTATTTAATTCTATTTTTGCCAAAATTAAAATCCATTCATGGTCATTTTTATCAACGATCGCCCCATACGCCTTATCAAGAAATCAAAAAATAGTTTGTATCCTCCCATGGAAGATTACGATGTGATTTTAGATGTTCGTTTGAAGCCGATTAAAATTGCTGATTTCAAGGGGCACACATGCTTATTGAACGTGGGGCCAGACCAGATGGAAAAAATTATTACCGAGTTGCATGCCGACAAGCCTTTTGATTTTCATTCCTTATATATTTTGACGGATCAAAAGAAAGAGCTGCAGAAGCGGATTTGTTCACTTTATCAGGTTATTGAAGCAGCCGGTGGTGTCGTACTTAATCCGCAAAATGAGGTTCTTTGGATTTACCGCTTAGGTAAATGGGATTTGCCGAAAGGGAAATTGGAGAAAAATGAAAATTTTAGAAAAGCAGCGGTTCGTGAAGTTTTTGAAGAGTGTAATGTGGCAGCAGACCTAATTTCAAAGGTATGTACCACATATCATACCTATTCATTCAAGAATGAACGCATTTTGAAAAAAACAAAGTGGTATGTAATGGAATCCAAGCAGTCGGGAAAATTAAAGCCACAATTAGAGGAAAATATTGAACGTGTCGAATGGATTGCACAAGATAAAATGAATAAGGTCGTGTCGGATACGTATAGTTCGATCCGTTATGTAATCCAACAATTCATCGTAAATCAAGCTCAAATACCATCTAAGGTATAAGGTAAGTATTCCCCTATTTCACTTCCATATCGATGCAAATCACGTATAATCGTTGAGCTAATTGGCGCTAAGTGTGGTGATGTAATCAAGAATACAGTTTCTAATTCTTGGTTGATATGTCTATTTACTTGTGAGATTGAGTTTTCATATTCGAAATCAGTTGTGTTTCGAAGTCCTCTGATGATAAATTTAGCTCCCACTTCCTTCGCCACATTGGCCGTCAAGTTTTGATAGGTAACTACCCGAACTGGTTTATCTTTAAACGTAGTCTCGATGTAATGTTTCATTTTGTCTAATGAAAAATAGCGTGACTTATTTGAATTTTGACCTATACCGATAACAACCTCATCAAATAAAGCCAAGGCTCTCAAGACAATATCTTCATGACCTTTGGTAAATGGATCAAAAGATCCGGGAAAAAATGCTGTTTTTGGCATCATATTAAATTAATTCGATAGGAATCTCCAGCTCAATCAAGCTTTGTCTTAAAATTGAATTTGTGTGTTCAGGTCCACGTAATTGAAATGTTTCGATTGTCCACTGAATTTCATAAGCTTCTCGAATGGAGTGCAGATAAAATGCAAGTTCAGTTGGCGATTCGTATGGAAAAACATTAGCTAGTTGCAACTGGCCTTGTTGAATCAAAATCACTAGTACTGATTTTTCAAATAAATGTAGCTGTATTCGCGGATAAATATAAGCCTTTGTTTTATCTAATTCATTAGCTAATAAATGTGAATAGTGAATTTGTGCTAGGGGGAAAGTCAACACTAAATAGTCTTTCCAAACACTCGGGATTAAGAATAAAAGGTTCGCCTGAGCAAAATTTACAGCCTGTTCATGTACTTCATGGCCGTCGATTACACCTTCACCTAGTGCTTTTTCCAAGAAGCCAAGTCGGTAAATAGGTGAATCAAATTCCAAAGGCGTAAGTAAAAATAACTCGGTTGTTAGTTCAACAGAAATATGTTGAATCAATCGGATTTGAATTGATTGATCTAAAAGCCAATTTTTAATTGATACTTGTGTAGAATTCCAAGGAAACAAAGCATCATTTGAATCAATTTTGAAACGAAGACCTGCTTTCTCGAGTTGTATCGAAAGTGAAATGGGAGTTTTAGCTTGAAGTGGAATTGTATTTCCTTTCACAGGTTGATTTTTCAAATTGCCCGAAATTGCAAAAAAAATAGCAATTAAGATATGATTTAGCCTTTTTTTCTAGGTACAAATTGAGTAATTTTGCGGCCTATTTAATCCATTCTTCATGTTATCTGTGTCTAACGTATCCCTGCGCTTTGGGAAAAGAGTTTTATTTGAGGAAGTAAACATCAAGTTTACGGAAGGAAACTGTTATGGTCTTATTGGTGCAAATGGTGCAGGGAAATCCACTTTCTTGAAAATTCTTTCCGGTGAAATTGAATCTCAAACTGGTAATATTAGTATGAATCCGGGAGAGCGAATGTCTATCCTGAAACAGAATCATTTCGAGTTTGAAGAATCTCCCGTATTACAAACTGTCATCATGGGAAATAAGCGCTTATATGACCTCATGCTTGAAAAGGATGCCATTTACATGAAGGAGGACTTTTCTGAGGCAGATGGAAATAAAGCTGCAGATTTAGAGGCAGAGTTTGCTGAATTAAATGGCTGGGAAGCCGAATCGGAAGCAGCTACTTTATTGAGTGGCTTAGGTATTAAAGAAGACATTCATTACACTTTGTTGCGTGATTTAAATGGTTCTGAAAAGGTGAAAGTACTTTTAGCCCAAGCACTTTTTGGAAATCCTGATATTTTATTATTGGATGAGCCAACTAACAACTTGGATATTGATTCCATTTTATGGTTAGAAGGCTTTTTGCAAAACTTCAAAAATACTGTTATTGTAGTTTCTCACGATCGTCATTTCTTGGATAATGTGTGTACACATATTGCCGACTTAGATTTCGGAAAGATTCAATTATATGGCGGTACATATACATTTTGGTACGAGTCCTCTCAGTTGGCCGCACGTCAACGTACCGATCAGAATAAAAAAACGGATGAGAAGCGAAAAGAATTGGAAGAATTTATTCGTCGGTTCTCTGCTAATGTGGCGAAATCTAAGCAAGCGACTTCACGTCAAAAGATGTTAGAAAAGTTACAAGTGGATGATATAAAACCGTCTTCTCGTAAATATCCGTTCATCAACTTTAAGCCAGAGCGTGAGGCGGGAGACCAGTTATTGAGTGTGGAAAAATTGTCGGCCACTACGGAGGAAGGCGTTCCTTTATTTTCAAATCTTTCTTTTACGATTAATAAAGGCGATAAAGTTGCTTTTTTAGCCAAAGATTCATTAGCCATTACTGCGCTATTTGATATTTTGATGGGTGAAGGTAAAGCGAGTTCTGGAGATTTTAAATGGGGAGTAACGACCACTCAGACCTATTTACCGAATGATAATGCCAACTACTTTAAGGATGATTCCATGAATTTAGTCGATTGGTTACGTCAATATTCAGTTGAAAAAGACGAGAGTTTTATTCGTGGATTTTTAGGCCGTATGTTGTTCTCTGGTGAAGAAGCCTTGAAAAAATGTACGGTGATATCAGGAGGAGAGAAGCAAAGGTGTATGTTTTCGCGAATGATGTTGTCCGGTGCCAATGTGCTTCTTTTCGATGAGCCTACAAATCACTTAGACCTAGAATCGATAACTGCCCTAAATAATGGTATGGTTGAGTTCACTGGCACCATGTTATTTACATGTCATGATCATCAATTAACTAATACAGTGGCTAATCGAGTAATTGAGTTAGGCGCTAAATCAAATTTAGATAAGTTGATGACCTACGATGAATTCATCACAGACCCTGCGGTTAAAGTGCAGCGAGCTAATCTATAATAAAAAAGCCCTTGAAATTTTCAAGGGCTTTTTTATGTTTTACAGGTTAAGCTACAAGATAAATCGTGTTGATAAGAAATTTGATTGTTGGTTCTCAACAATTTGATTGACAATATCTTTATTCAGTTGGTTCGCTTTCGTAGCCACCACCGTACGAATCGAGAACGATCGCAAGGCCGCTGTTACGGATAGTGTTCCTTCGGCGGAATCCTTACGGCCCGTGAATGGGAATGAATCTGGTCCACGCTGACATTGTGCGTTTACATTTACGCGCGATACTTGATTGACTGTTTCGTCAATTAAAGCTGAAATTTGATTCACATCCGTACCGAAAATTGCGACTTGCTGGCCATGTGATGACTCGTGAATGTAATCGATTGGGGTAGAAATATCTTCAAAAGGAACAACAGGAACCACCGGCCCAAATTGTTCTTCATGCCAAACTTTCATTTTACTGTTGACAGGATACAATAGAGCAGGGAAGAAGATTGACTTGAAGTTTTCTCCACCATGTTTATTGATAACCGTGGCACCGTGTAATTTGGCATCTTCGATTAACTCCTTCAAATAGGCAGGTTTATTAGGTTCGGGTAGCGGTGTGATTTGTACACCAGTTTCCCACATCATCCCTAATTTTAGGGCTTCAATTTTTTCAGCTAATCCTTTGTTAAATGCTTCTGCCAATGATTTATGCACAAAGATAATTTTGATCGCAGTGCACCGCTGACCATTGAATGATAATGACCCTAACAAACACTCATTGATGGCTACATCTAATTGTGCGCTTTCGGTTACAATCGCTGCATTTTTCGCATCTAGACCTAAAATCGCACGCAGACGATTCACCTTTGGATGCATTTTCTTAAGCTTATCGGCAACTTTTGAAGATCCAATCAAGGTCAAAACGTCAATTTTCCCAGATTCCATGAGTTGAGGTATGATGGAGTTTCCACGACCGTATAGTGTATTAATTACTCCGGCAGGGAAAGAATCTTTAAATGCTTCAAGTAATGGGTAATGCAATAAAGTGCCGTGTTTTGGGGGTTTAAATAAAACCGTATTACCCATTATCAGGGCTGGGATAAGCGTTGTAAATGTCTCGTTTAAGGGGTAATTAAATGGTCCCATACACAAAACTACGCCTAATGGTGAGCGTCTTACTTGGCCAATAATTCCTTCTTCAATTAAAAATGTTGAAGACGTACGATCAATATCTTTTAACGCACCGATGGTATCGTAAATATATTGAACTGTCCGATCAAATTCTTTTTGAGAGTCCGCCAGTGATTTGCCAATTTCCCACATGAGTAATTTGACAACTTCATCCCGTTTTTGGATCATCTTTTGCGTGAATTTCTCCACGCACTCGATTCGTTGGCTTACCGACATAGAAGGCCATTCACCCCGACCATTGGAATAGGCTTTTACTCCTGCATACAACACCTCCATAGCATCTGTAGCATCTGTGATTGGATAAGATCCAATTCGTTTTTGCTCTAAACCTTTGTTGGTTTTGATATAAATAGGGGACCAAACATCTTGAGTCTTTCCTGACCATTGACGCATTTCACCATTGACTAAGTATTCACGTTGCTCAATGGGACTAGTTAGGTCAAATTCTTTTGGGATACTTGCTGCATCAGGAAACAGCTTTTCTAATTCACTTGCTTGCATTTGCTTCATCTTTTTTTTCTAATACAAAGTTCTTCGCTTTGTACATTGCTATCAAATCAAACAAGTAAAAATTTTAATAGTTATATGATTTTTTAAAAATTTACTATTTTTTAACATTTATTTTTCTGATATCAATAGAAATTTGCGTCTAATCTGATTGATTTTAAATTTCTTTTGATCGGTAAAGCTACTTACACTTATTTGTTCAAATAGATTTTTCCATGCGTGAAAAGTGCTACTATCGTTAGCAGAAAAGCTTATTTCGTCGATTTTTTTAGATTGCAAATATTCGCTAAATGTCATTTTATGCCAGTTTGTGTCGGTATTTTAAAAGAGAAATAAAGGCGATAATAGCTAAAATTCCACTCATTAGAAATGGCAAAGGAATATTTTTAGCGAATCCTTGATATACTTGGCCCGCAAAAAGAGCTCCCAGTCCAATACCTATTTCCAACGCAATATACATCGTGGCCATGGCACGTCCCATATGATTTTTATTGGCTAAATCTGTTGTCCAGGCTGCTAAGGTAGGTGTGTTAAAGCCCCAAGCAAAGCCGAATAGAATAGCTGAGCTAATGACCGTCAAAGGACTAGGTGCTAAAACCATTAGAAACATGGCTGCCGCTAAAACGAGTGCAGAATAGAGCAGGACGGGAATACGGCCATATTTATCCGATGTTTTTGAAAAGAATATCCGGACTACGATGGATGAAATGGTATAGATGGTGAAATATAGTCCTTTATTGTGCCATCCAATTATTTTGGAAATGTCTGGCATTAAGGTAACTACAACACCAGATGAAAAGGAAACAAATAACATAATCCAAAAAACGGGTAATATAGTAGGTTCAAATACATCGCTCCAACCAATTTTAAATATTTTACTTGATAATTTTGATTTCATGGATTTGGGAAGAGTTTCCTTCATGCGCAATAGAATCAAAATTGATAACAAGGCAAAAACTGATGATATCCAGAACATCTCTCGGAGGCCTATTTCACTAGCTAAATAACTGCCTATTGCAGGGCCGATAGACATGCCGGTAGCCGTAAATATCCCTAATCCTCCTTGCGCTTCTCCTCTTCTATTCTCAGGAATTATATCCGCAACATACGCTGCTGTCGCTGTTGGCTTTGTTCCCGTGGACATACCATGCAAAAATCGCAAAAATAGAAACCCTTGAACTGTATGGATAATTGGGTAGAGTCCGCCGCATAAAAAGCATACCAATGAACCAAATGCCATAACAGGAATTCTTCCGATATGATCAGTCAATTTCCCTGAGAATGGCCTACTTAATGCTGCCGTCAGTGTAAATAATGCGATGATATATCCGATATATTCTTTCCCACCAAGGCTAGCTAAATAATCAGGTAATTCAGGAATTATCATTGAAAAACTAGCTGAGAACAAGAAATTACTTACACACAGAAGTACAAAATTCAACGTATAAATTGACGCAGGTTTTCCCATTAAATTTCTTCGATGAAGGCCTTGGTCTCTTTTTTATTCATACCCATTAAAAAGGCTGGTAGCAAAATAAGGTTGCAAATCATAGCCATCAGTAGCGTGATGGAAACGAGAATTCCAAGTGCTTGTGTCCCTTTGAAGGTTGATGCAGTGAAAATAAAGAACCCAAAAAACAAGATCATGGCTGTGTAGAACATGGAAACACCTGTTTTTTGAATGGTGATTTGTACTGCTTTGGCAACATTATTTGAATTTTTAAACCACTCCTCCTTGTATCGCGTTAAAAAATATATGGTTCCATCGCTTGAAATACCAAAGGCAATAGAGAAAATTAGAATTGTACTTGGCTTTAATGCGATGTGAAAGAATCCCATCAACCCCGCCGTAATAAGTAATGGTATTAAGGATGGGATGGTTGAAATAATGACCATTTTCCAGCTGCGGAATAAAAGTGCCATTAAAATACAAATTAGTATAATGGCCGTAATTGTGCTTTCTATCAAGTTTGTCTGCAAATAAGCTGTTTGAAATGCATAAATTACTGAGTTTCCTGTAATTTTTGCATCATAGGCCCGCGCATCACTTGCAGGTAAGATATCACCTGATTCACTATCAGTTCGAAAAATAGTATCAATTTTTGGCTGAAGCTCATCGTACAGTTTTTGCGTACGGACAGTTCCAATATCGGCCATTTGAAAACTTATACGCGTAAATCGTTTTTCTTTATCTAAGAAACCTGCGAATAAATTTTGTTTCCCTTGTAAGCTACCTTGGAAATCTTTTAATTTTGAAAGTTCATCAATTCCCGGTAAGGTAAAATATTTGGGATCTCCGCCCCGATAGACTTGATAAAGGTATTTTGTTGCCGTAACTAAAGAGAGACCCTGCGTAAATTCAGGGTGTTGACCTATTAGTTTTTCAGTTCGTTTAATTTTTGCCAAGATTTCTGGTGAAAGTGCTCGGTCTGATTCATGTGCATCGATTGAAATTTCGAATGGCATAACGCCTTTGAAGTGTGTTTCGATAAATTTCAAATCGGTATAAATAGCATTTTCTCTTGGTAAATCGTCAACGATATAGCCTACAGCCTCTATTTTGCTTAAACCATACAGAGAAACAACAAGTAAAAAACCAATGATACTATAGATGACTTTCCGACGCTTAAATACCCAAAATTCAACGCGCGTTAGGAATCGATTAATTCTCTTACTTTCAAAATGAGCTAAATCTTTCGCCTTTGGTGGATTTAAATAACTAAAAAAGATAGGAATCAATACCAAAGACAATAAGAATGTGAACATGACATTCAATGATGCGACTATGCCAAATTCCACCAGCAAGGCCGAACCCGTAAATGCAAATACACCAAATCCAATAGACGTAGTAATATTCGCTAAAAATAACGTTCGGCCCACAGTTGCTATACTCCCCAGCAGTGATGCTTCTTTATCGTTAGTTTCAGCATAGTTTTCGTGGTATTTGTTCAGTAAAAAAATTACATTTGGTACGCCTATTACCACAATGAGTGGGGGGATTAATCCCGATAATAGTGTGATTTTAAATCCAAAAAGAACTATAGTTGCGAGTGAGGCTACGATGCCAATTAGAATTACGATTAGTGCGAAAAAGACAACTTGAATTGACCTGAAAAAATAAAATAAAATGAGGGAAGTTACTGCGATTGCCAACAACAGAAATAATACCAATTCATTCGTTACTTGTGACGTATATTCTGTACGGATAAATGGCATTCCAGAATAATGCAACTTATTTTTTGTATTAGCTGAATAGTTTTCACCAAGGGATTTGATTTTTTTTACGAGTGAAATTCTATTTTTATTGTTGATAGTCTTTTGATCAAGCGTAATCAACATCAAATGAACCCGGAGATCTTCTGTGAAAAGGAAATTTCGATAAATCGGTAATTTGTTGATTTTGGATTTTAATGAATCTAATTCAGCTTGCGAGCTATTTGTTGACCCCACATACAGTGGTCTTGTTTTAAAGATTTTTCTTGTCGTATCAATATAGACTTCAGGTAGATTGGGTAATGCTAACATGGACTTGATGCCTGCCTCTTTTTTGATTTCGGTAAACAAGTTATTCCATGCATCAAACTCAGCTGGTTTAAACAAATTTGGATTTTCCAATCCGATGACCATTACATTGCCATCCTCACCATATTTCTTCTTGAATGATTCGTACAACTGAAATTGTTCGTTCGATTGAGGAAGAATTTTAGCTAATTCATAGCTAAGTTGAATTTGGCTAGCTGTGTATGCTAACCATATCGTCGTAAAAAATAAAACACCTAGAATGGCTAATTTGAATTTGAGGATTTGAGTCCCAATCCAATTCCATGATTTATTCATTGACTTCTCCTTTTAATATTTCAGCCAACGCTAAATCTTCTGACGTTGTTATTTTAATATTGGCATATGTCCCTTCTACTACATGAATATGTTCTCCTATATTTTCAACAACACTCGCATCATCTGTAAAATGGGAATTATATCCATTTGCGTATGCTTTTCGTAGCGTGTTTAATTTAAAAACTTGAGGTGTTTGAATAACACGTATATCGGCACGATTTACAGCTATAAAAGCTTTTTTTTCGTCGTTCCACATTCTAATTGAATCTTTTGATGGCATTGCAACGACCGCATTGCCGTATTTGGATGCTTCCTCAAATGCGTGTTGGATCGTTTGTTTACTTATCAATGGACGCACGCCATCATGGATTGCAACTAAACATTCAGTCCCATAGGTAATGGCTTGAATACCAGCTAAGCTCGAATGAAATCGGGTTTCTCCTCCGGCAACTAATTTGTGAGGAGTTTGTGTAAGAATTTCAGGATATTTCTTTCCTAGTGTGGCCCAATGATCAAATTGATCTTGTGGTAAGACTAGAATTAATTCAATATCTGGAATGGCGGCTTTGAATGCTGCCAAGGTATGAAAAAGAATGGGTTTATTTTGAAGCAGTAAAAATTGCTTCGGTACCGACGAATTCATGCGTTGTCCGCTACCTCCCGCAACTATAATTGCTATTTTTTTCAAAATAAACCCATTTACAATTAAATTATTAACATTACGTCGCCGTAACTGAAAAAGCGATATTTCTCCTTAATGGCTTGTTGGTATGCATCTTGAACCAAATCATATCCACCAAAAGCACATGACATCATGTATAAAATAGATTCAGGTAAATGGAAATTTGTTAAAAGGGCAGTTGGTATTTTAAACTCGTACGGCGGGAAGATAAATTTATCTGTCCAAGAATCAATCGGTTTTAAGTGACCGCTAGCTGATACAGATGACTCCAAGGCTTTCATAACTGTAGTTCCTACGGCCAACACATGTTTTTTGCCATCAATAGCTTGATTGACATAATCACATGTATCTTGGTTAATCATAAAATGTTCTGAATCGGTTTTATGTTTTGTAAGATCTTCAACATCTACTTGGCGAAAAGTTCCTAATCCGATATGAAGAGTAAGTGGCGTAAATTGGGTTCCATTTAACTCCATACGCTTCATGATAATTTTGGAGAAGTGTAATCCGGCAGTTGGTGCTGCTACCGCACCCACGTGCTCTGCATAAATTGTTTGAAAACGGTCACGATCTTCTTCTGTCGCCGCGCGCTTAAGACGAATCTCATCTGGAAGTGGCGTTTCACCTAATTCGTGAATTGCCGCCATGAGCGCTTCATGATCGCCATCGTATAAAAAACGAATCGTACGGCCACGCGATGTGGTATTATCAATAACCTCAGCTACTAAATCTGAATCGCCAAAATATAATTTATTTCCTACTCGAATTTTTCTTGCTGGGTCGACCAATACATCCCATAAACGGTGTTCGCGGTTTAATTCACGTAACAAAAAAACTTCGATTTGAGCGCCTGTTTTCTCTTTGTTTCCATAAAGACGGGCAGGGAAAACTTTGGTATTGTTCGTTACTAAAACATCTCCATCTCCAAAATAATCTACGATATCTGTAAATTTCTTATGCTCAATAGTTTTTTCCTTTCGGTTAATGACCATCATGCGAGCGTCTTCGCGATTTTCTGTGGGGTTTAAAGCAATTAAGTTTTGTGGTAAATCAAATCTGAATTCAGATAATTTCATTCGGATGGGGTTTGAAATGAATTTATGATTCCAATTGCGTGCGCAATTGGTGCATAAAATTTGCAATTTTACAAATATACACTTTTGAAGGGGGGCTTGTCAAGGTATATTTTAAACAATTTGAAAAAAGTCAGGTTTTAAATTAGTAAGAACTATCCTATGCAGTCAGTTTCTATTTTTTGGTTTCGGCGTGATTTACGAATTACGGATAATCATGGCCTTTGGGCAGCTCTGAAAGGAGAAAATCCCGTATTGCCACTATTTATTTTTGATCCCACTATTTTAGAACGGTTGGAAGATCACCGGGATGCCCGAGTTGAGTTTATTCATAATTCTTTATCTGAATTAAAGTCGAATATTCAGAAACAAGGTGGAGATCTTTGTGTGTTACATGCGCAACCATTGGAGGCATTTAAGAATTTACAATCTCATTATACGATTCGTGCTATTTACACTAATCATGATTATGAGAAGTATGGGTGTGATCGCGATGATGTCATTATGCGTTGGGCTGAATCTCA
Organism: Aquirufa sp.; assembly: GCF_964796385.1. Classification (NCBI taxonomy): domain Bacteria; kingdom Pseudomonadati; phylum Bacteroidota; class Cytophagia; order Cytophagales; family Flectobacillaceae; genus Aquirufa; species Aquirufa sp. The sequence continues at coordinate 47,847 of NZ_CBAUBA010000006.1, forward strand.
GCAAATTAAATTTCATACCTATAAAGATCAAGCGATTTTTGAAAAAAATGAGGTTTTAAGCGGACAAGGGACTCCTTATACCGTATTTACTCCTTATTCGCGAAAATGGAAAGAGCGCCTTCGTGCAGAACCTATCGTTCAGTTTCCTTCTGAAGTACTTCAAAACTATTTATCAGCGAAATTTGATTTTTTGAGTTTAGAATCAATTGGATTTGAATCGACGGGATTGGCTTTTCCTAAGCCAACAGTTGCAGATGATTTAATTCGTAATTATGGAGAGCGTAGGGATTTTCCTGCATTACCGGGGACGAGTAGGTTATCTGTCCATTTGCGATTTGGTACAGTTTCGATTCGAAGTCTTGTTTTGCGAGCGATAGGAAAATCAGAAGTATGGTTGAATGAATTAATTTGGCGGGACTTTTATTTTAACATTTTACATCATTTTCCACATATATCCATTGGTCATGCTTTTCGCAAAGAATATGATCGTATGGAATGGCGAAATAATGAAGAAGAGTTTGATGCTTGGAAGCAAGGCCAAACGGGTTATCCGATTGTAGATGCTGGAATGCGAGAATTGAATGCGACCGGATTTATGCATAATCGTGTTCGAATGATTGTAGCGAGTTTTTTGGTCAAACATTTATTGATTGATTGGCGCTGGGGAGAAGCCTATTTTGCTGCCAAATTAGTAGATTTTGATTTTTCTGCCAATAATGGTGGTTGGCAATGGGCAGCTGGTTCTGGTTGCGATGCGGCTCCTTATTTTCGCGTATTTAATCCCACTCTACAAACTAAAAAATTTGATGGTGAGTTGGCATATATTCGTAAATGGGTACCAGAATTTCAAGAGTTAAGTTATGCTAAACCTATTGTAAATCATGAAATGGCACGAGAGCGTGTTTTAGTGGCATACAAAAAAGCACTAGCTAAAGCTTAGTATACATTTTTATTTTCAATCGTATAGTCGGTTAAATCTATCGAAAGGAACCCGATTTTTAAGTTAACTTCCATTTTGAAGGGTAACTGATATTTGTCATTGGTTATCCACAGTTGAATTGCATCCTCTTCTTTAAACATCTTGTTTTTTGGTAGCACTAAGGTGGTTCGTATACAATTTTTATTTCCCCAAGGACTTTCGATTTTTTCGAATCCTTTCACGATAAACCAAATTTCATAGATAATTCCGTCAACTAATATGTTGGCTTTCTGCTTTTGGCCTATCTTCATTTCACCTAAAGGCTTATCGCGTAAGAAAAAATAGCCCCCGATTAAATCCAAAGTTGATTTATTTATTGCTAAATTTTTGACTGTTGGCTTGTTTTGTGGTGAGTTTATTTTAGCTACTGAATTGGCATGATCAAATATGACTGTTTCTGTTTTTCGGTATCGACCTTCCTTTTTACGCATCTCTGTTTTAATTGGTAGATGGGAGTCGGTATCTAGGTAAGCAGACCAATAATCAACTACGGGCGATATGATATCTAGTATACCAACAGTTTTACCCGTTATTTCAATTTTTCGAGTTTCTTGGCCATTTACTTGTTGCGTTTGTCCACTTGTGTGAATTGTTGCTTCTGCGGCATTAATAAAACCGAGATGTATGCGGTATTTTAAATGTTCGTTAGCTAAAATACTGGAATTTTCTTGGCATATACTTGGGTGGATGGTAACCAATAATATGATAATTACATGTAAGTGTTTGCTGAAAAAAGATGGTTTGAATTGCAAGAGCTTGGTTTTAATTACAAAGGATTTATTTGACGACAGAATATCAATTTATTTGTTTTTTCATTACGTGGTATTTCCTATTTTTGTTTGGATTTAGATGAAAGACATTAAATCTACAAGGAACATTCAAAATTATCAATAAATATAACATGGCAAAACAATCGGACAGCGCACAAGGTCTTGCAGCTGAGAAATTAAAGGCACTGCAGACTACTTTGGAAAAATTAGATAAGGCTTACGGGAAAGGGACTGTGATGCGTTTGTCAGATAGTAAAGTTATGGATGTTCCCGTCATATCAACAGGTTCATTAGGTTTGGATTTAGCTTTAGGTATTGGTGGTGTACCGCGTGGTCGTGTAGTAGAAATTTATGGACCAGAATCCTCTGGTAAAACAACATTAACCTTACATTGTATTGCTGAGGCACAGAAAGCGGGTGGTTTAGCTGCTTTTATCGATGCAGAACATGCATTTGATCGATCTTATGCCGAAAAACTAGGTATTGATACGGAGAATTTATTGATTTCACAACCAGATAATGGCGAGCAAGCACTTGAGATTGCGGAGCATTTGATTAGTTCTGGTGCTATTGATATTATTGTTATTGATTCGGTTGCGGCATTAGTTCCTAAAGCTGAAATAGAAGGGGAGATGGGGGATTCAAAAATGGGTCTTCAGGCTCGACTGATGTCACAGGCTTTACGTAAATTGACTGGTACAATTAACAAAACGGGTTGTTGCTGTATTTTCATCAATCAACTACGTGATAAGATTGGTGTTATGTTTGGAAGTCCAGAAACAACTACAGGGGGTAATGCTCTGAAATTTTATGCTTCTGTTCGTTTAGATATTCGTCGGGCTGGTCAAATCAAAGAAAGTGCTGATTCTATTACAGGTAATCGTACGCGTGTAAAAGTTGTGAAAAATAAAATGGCTCCTCCTTTTAAAGTGGTTGAGTTTGATATTATGTATGGTGAAGGAATTTCGAAAGCAGGTGAAGTGCTTGACTTGGGTGTAGATTTAGGTGTAGTTGATAAGTCGGGGTCTTGGTTTTCGTATAATGGGAATCGCTTAGGACAAGGCCGTGATGCCGTAAAAGATTTGATTAAGGATAATCCTGAATTGATGGATGAGCTTGAGCAAAAGATTAAGGAAAAGGTCAAAGGTGACGATAAAGCTTTAATTGATAAAGATGTCGTTGTAGAAGAATAGATTTATCTAGTAAACTAAAAAAAGAGGCCTAAGCCTCTTTTTTTAGTTTAATGCTATATTAAAGCGATTAAAGAGTTTTTTAACCGTTTTCTCTACATTCTTGTCGGATTCTATTGCCTCGGAAATAGATTGTACTGCATGAATAACCGTGCTATGGTCACGGCCCCCAAAATGATAACCAATTGATTTTAAGGGTAGATTTGTAAGCTCCTTCAGCATGTACATGGCTACTTGTCTAGGAAAAACATTTTGTTTTTTTCTACATTTTCCTTTAAGCGTTTGCATATCTACATCAAAGTGTGTCGTAATTGCCTCCAAGATATTGTCGACACTAAGTTCTTTTTCTTGATCGTTGACAATCGATTTTAATGTTGACTTGGCTAATTCCAGATCAATTTCTTTTCTAGTTAAAGAGGCTTGCGCCATTAATGAGATGATGACGCCCTCCAACTCGCGTACATTCGTTTGGATCGAATGCGCTAAGTACTCCAAAACATCAAAATTGATTTGAATTCCATCGTCCTGCAATTTCTTTTGTATAATAGCAATACGAGTTTCAAAATCAGGTTGTTGTAAATCAGCAGTCAAGCCCCATTTAAACCGACTTAATAAACGGTCTTCCATACCTGCCAAATCTCGAGGTGCGCGGTCAGAAGACAGAATTATTTGTTTTCCTGATTGATGTAAATGATTAAATATATTAAAGAACGTTTCTTGTGTTTTTTCTTTTCCAGAAAGAAATTGTACATCATCAATAATTAATACATCAACCTGAAGGTAAAAGTTGGTAAATGTCTCAATTGAATTATTCCGAATCGCATTGACAAATTGATTTGTGAATTTTTCAGTTGATACATACAAGACAAATTTCTCTGGAAATTCTTCTTTAATCTGATTTCCGATTGCCTGAATTAAGTGTGTTTTACCTAATCCTACTCCTCCGTAAATCATCAGTGGGTTAAATGAAGTTAATCCAGGTTTATTGGCCACAGCCATACCTGCCGCACGGCCTAATCGATTGCAATCTCCTTCAATAAACTTATCAAATGTATATTTTGGAATTAGATATGAATCTAATGCCAATGAATCTAAATCTTTAAATTGAAATGGATTTCTTGTTGAAGTCTGTTGATCGTTTTGCTGGTTCGATAGGTTATTAAAACCTTGTGATACAGTCGGTAGATTAAACGTAATTGGTGGATTTTTTCGATCTCCTTTATCTATGACGATCGAATATTCTAACATACCACGTTTACCAATCGTCTGGTCAATAGCTTTGCGTAAAACGGCAACATAGTTTTCTTCCAACCACTCATAGAAGAATTGGGAAGGAACTTGAATCGTTAATGTATTATGCTGAAATTTTAAAGGGACGATTGGTACAAACCAAGTTGAAAAACTTTGGCTAGAAACATCCTCTCGGATAATTTCCAAACATCGTAGCCATAAGTCTTTTAATTCAGTTTGCATTTATTTGTTTACGTATTTTTAGAGACAAAAATTCCATGCCAACTAATTAAAGGTTAACCTTCAAAAGTTGGTTTATTTATAACTTCAATGAAGTGTTTTTTTTACTACGAAAAACGAATTCGTTTTTTTAGCGGGGAGACAAAAATAGTAAAATTCGGGGGTCTTCCAAATTTCAAAAAATAAATAAATGTTGATTTTACTTGAATAAAATTGCCTAAAAATTTGGAACTAAAAAATGTCCAATAATATAGGCGCTTAATGGCTTTTCCCCTTTAAAAAATCAAATAAAAATAAATACATTTTTTTTGAATAAAAAACGTATTTATTATAGGTATGCGGAAATTTTTAGTCGAAATACTTTAATATAACTTATTGAAAATCAATGAATTGTAATTTAAATACTAGTTTATTTTAACTAAATAATTATTTTTAAATTTTTTGCAAATATTTTTATTTTTATGATTTCATCTTCAGTTCGTAGGCCCTCTCCATCTAAGTGAAATTTGGTGCCGATTGCTACACGTATTTCAAACGAATCTGTGCTGAAAATATCCACTATATGTTGCTTATTTATGGTTTTCAAAAATAGACTAATTCCAAGTTGGCCTATTTGCCAAATATTACCTTTTTTTATTTTAACTACTTCAAATTGAGCATCTTGTAAGTTGGAAAATGGCGAAATAAACGCATTGTTCCCATATTGATTTGCGTTGGCAATTGTCAAGGAAAAAAGATCTGCTAATTCACCATTTGCAAGATTTAGTTTTGTCGACTGATAGGTCTTGAATGTTTGTAAGGTTGCTTTAATGTAATTTAATAGCCCACGACCATTTCCACGTGCAAATTTGGAGGCGACTTCCGCATCAAATCCAATTCCTGCTGTACAGAAGAATGGTTTATCATTCCAACTTAATGTATCGATAAGATGTTCATTTCCTTGAAGAGCTTGTTTAAGTGCTTTGTTAAATTGCATTGAAATTCCCAAATGTCTGGCTAGTCCATTTCCAGAACCGATTGGAATGATTCCTAGGGCTATATTGGTTCCCTGAACGCATGCACCTATTTCGTTGACAGTTCCATCTCCGCCTATAGCGACGATTCGAGTAGCTTTATGTTCGTTGATTAGTTTCTGAACAATTTCTTTAGCGTGTCCTGGATATTGCGTTATGTAGAGTTGGCTATTTGGAATCTTTTGTAGTTTTTCCAAAATCCCCATGCGATATCTATTACTTTTGTTTCCGGAATTGGGATTTAAAATAAAACAAATCATGTTTTTCGGTTTGTTTACAAAGGTACCCGCATTTTATCAAATTTAATAGTTTACGAGATGATCCAACTGGGAGCAAGTTTTGAAATTGAGTTTTCATTTACACAAGAGCAAGTAAATGATTTTTGTAAAATATCGGGAGACTTCAACCCTTTGCATTGGGACGAGTCATTTGCTGCTACTACGCCATTTAAGAAACCAATTATTCACGGAGCATTAATCGCAAGTGTTTTCTCGAAAGTCATGGGAATGGATTTTCCGGGTTCCGGAAGTGTTTATTTAAAGCAGGTATCGGAATTCAAACGTCCTTTGTATGTAGGACAAACATATCGTGCCTTTTTTCAAGTAGTATCAATTAATGATATGAAGCACACGGCTGAACTAAGCACGCAAGTCTTTGAATTGGAACGAGGAAAAATAATGGTTGACGGCATTGCTACTGTTATGCATGCAAACTTATTTTAGGACATAAAAAAAGCTCGATTTATCGAGCTTTTTTTACAGAGTAACGTTAAAGTAAAAATTACTTTGTTGCGTTTTTCTTGTTTTGTACCTCAGTACGAATCTCTTGAGATAAAGTCTTCAATTGTTGCAAGCCACCTCTAACGCGTGTACCAGCTGCTTGATTTCCTTTGTCATAGAACTTTTCGAAATCTGACTCTAATGATAAAATTAGATCTTTCACTTGTGCAAATCTGCTCATAATAAGTTGAATTTTGGTTGTAAAAAAATTAGATTGTCTTTATTCGCCGTTTGAAGCGCTTATAAGGCGAAATTTAGCAAAAAATGTATATCCTGCAAATTATTAAGCAAAAAAAAGCCAAAAAAAAGTTAAAAAAGTGAAAAAACTGCTTAAAATTTATCAATTACTTAGTTAAATCACGATAATAACCCGCTTGGAGCCTTTTTTGAACCTCCGCAAAACACGTAGTCGTGTAATTGATATCTGCTATCGTATGAGAGGACGTTGGTATAATACGTAACATAATTTGGCCTTTCGGGACAACTGGATAAACGACAATTGAACAGAAGATTCCCATATTTTCACGTAAATCTCTAACTAAAGAGGTTACTGACGCTATATCATAATCACCATGCAAGAATACAGGTGTCACCGGTGAAGTTGTTTCCCCAATATCAAATCCTTTTTCAATTAAACCTTTTTGCAACGCTTTCACATTGGCCCACAGTTGATCTCGAAGTTCAGGATGCTTTTTAATTAACTCCAAACGCTTCATTCCGCCAATTACATACGGCATAGGAAGTGCCTTTGCATAGGTTTGAGAACGCATATTGTATTTGAGGTACATAATAATCTCTTTTGGCGCAGCCACAAATCCACCAATGGCCGCCATAGATTTAGCAAATGTGGAAAAATACAAATCAATACCTTCAGTACAATTTAAATGTTCGCCTACACCACGACCATTGGCACCCATAGTGCCAAATCCATGTGCATCATCTACTAATAAACGGAAATTATAATCTGATTTAAGTTCAACAATTTTATCGAGTGATCCAACTTTGCCTGACATACCAAATACTCCTTCAGTGATCACAAGAATACCTCCACCTGTTTCTTGTATGCGTTTCGTAGCTCTATCTAAGTTTTTACGCAATGAATCCATATCATTGTGATTAAACTTATAGTAATCACCCATTTTGGCTTTATGTAATCTAATTCCATCAATGATGCAGGCATGTGACTCTGCATCGTATACGATAACATCACGATGGTCAACCATACATTCGATGACTGACATAATCCCCTGATATCCATAGTTTAGCAAGAAGGAGTCTTCTTTGCCAACAAACTCAGCTAATTGGCGCTCAAATTCTTCATGTTCATCTGTATTTCCCGACATCATGCGTGCACCCATCGGATAGGCTAAACCGTATTTAGCTGCTGCATCTGCGTCTGCTTTTCTTACTTCTGGATGATTCGCTAAACCTAAATAGTTATTTAAAGACCAGTTTAACATTTCTTTTCCCATAAATGTCATGCGAGGCCCTAAGTCCCCCGTTAATTTTGGGAAAGAAAAATAATGATGTGAATAATGTGCATGGGCACCGATTGGCCCCATATTATTGACTACTTTTTCGAAAATATCCACGTTAACTAATCGTTTTAATTAAAAATTTGGGTTATAGGCACAAAGGTAATTTATATTTTTCTTTTCTCGGCATACCTGAATTCACCAAACTTGTATTTTTATAACTAATTTTAAGCATTTATTTCTTCATACCCTGAAACTTACTATGTATCATAAATTAGTTGTTCTATTGTTCGTAAGCTTTACCGTTTGCGCACAAAGTACCCAGAAACCTTTGATTGAATCAAAAAATGGCATGGTTGTTTCTACACACCCTATTGCCAGTGAAATAGGCCTACAAATACTACAAAAAGGGGGAAATGCAATTGATGCAGCCGTGGCAGTAAATTTTGCTTTGGCCGTTTGTCACCCAGCTGCGGGTAATATAGGTGGTGGTGGTTTTTTAGTATATCGGACTGCCAAAGGTAAAGCATTCACGTTGGATTACAGGGAAAAAGCACCAGCAAAAGCTAGTCGTGATATGTATTTGGATTCCTCAGGTAATGTTATACCGGGTAAAAGTTTAATTGGAATCTTTGCATCGGGAGTACCAGGAACGGTAAATGGGATGGTTGCCATGCATCGTAAGTTTGGAAGATTAGCTTGGGCAGAAGTTCTTCAGCCTGCCATTGATTTAGCCATAAACGGTGTCGTATTAACCGAGAAAGAGGCGCGTGGATTAAATCGGAATCGGTTGGATTTTAGTAGAGAAAATCCCGGTAAATCATATTTGATCTCCTTAGATGGGCACGAGTTTGTTAAAGGCCAACTCGTTAAACAGGCTGATTTAGGACAAACGCTTATTCGAATTGCTCAAGATAAAAACAAAGGATTTTATGCAGGAAAAACAGCAGATTTGATTGTGGAGGAAATGCGTAAACAAAATGGACTAATAACGCATCAAGATTTGCGGAAATACGAGGCAGTTTGGCGTAAACCTCTTATTTCTAATTATAAAAATTACCGAATTATTGGTATGCCACCTCCCTCTAGTGGCGGTATTGCCTTAGCGCAATTGATGAAAATGGTTGAATCGTTTCCATTATCTAAATGGGGCCCTAGTTCAGATTCTACGCTTCAAGTTATGATTGAGGCAGAAAGACGTGTCTATGCGGATCGTGCTTTATGGTTAGGTGATCCTGATTTTTTTAAGGTTCCTGTATCTGGATTATTGGATGCCGACTATGTAGCTAATCGAATGAAATCTTTGGATTTTACAAAGGCAACAAAAAGTGCAGACATTCAAGCTGGTACTTTTGCTGGTTATGAAAGTCCCGAAACAACACATTATTCTATTGTAGATAAGGAAGGAAATGCTGTTTCAATTACAACAACGCTTAACAATTCGTATGGAAGTAAAGTCTTCGTCGGAGGTGCAGGTTTTTTACTAAATGATGAAATGGATGATTTTAGCTCTAAACCTGGCGTTCCTAATATATTTGGATTAGTTGGTTCCAAAGCCAATGAAATCCAACCAGGAAAACGGATGTTGTCTAGTATGACGCCAACGATTATTGAAAGTAATGGCCAATTAAAGATGGTTGTTGGCACTCCAGGTGGCTCAACCATCATTACAAGTGTTTTCCAAGTTGTTTTAAATTCGCTAGAAATGGGGATGAATATGCAACAGGCAGTTGAATTTCCTCGTTTTCATCATCAGTGGTTACCAGATAATACACGCGTTGAAGCGAAGCGTTTTTCTGAGGAGCAAATGGTCAGGTTAAAAGCAAAAGGTTATGAATTTGAGACCTCTGGTGGTATTGGATTAGTCGAAGGTATATTAGTCCTCCCAGATGGCCGATTACAAGGAGGCGCAGATTCAAGAGGAGATGATACGGTAAAGGCCTATTGAAAAAGTTTGGCAACCATAAACGCAGCTGCAGCCGCGGTGGCACCGATAGATGTAACTTTTAGTGAGCCAATAACCGGATTTTGTCCTGTTATTTTGCTTTTAAAATAGCCAAATACGAGTAGAGCCAGAATGGTTACACCTGCAGAATACTTTAATCCGTCTACAGGTTCTGATACGTAGAAATAAGGTGCCAAAGGAATAAATCCACCAATTATATACGAAATACCAATTGTTAAAGCAGAATTACGTGCCCGATTGGGATGTGGACGCTCTATACCTAGCTCAAAGCGCATCATGAAATCAACCCACTTATCTTTATCTTTTGAAATAGCTTCTACCACGATTTCTTGCGCCTCTGGACTCAAGCCATAATCTTCAAATACTTCTCTGATTTCATCTTTTTCGCGCTCAGGAACACGTTCCACCTCTTCATATTCGCGTTTTAATTCCGCTTCATAATGCTCATGTTCCGTTTGGCCAGCTAAAAATCCACCGAGTCCCATTGCAATAGATCCAGCAACAATTTCAGCTACTCCGGCTGTTGTTACAATCGCAGCAGATTCTACAGCTCCTGATAAACCCGCTGCCAACGCAAATGGTACCGTCAATCCATCTGACATCCCGATAACAATATCTGTGATGAAATCTGAACTTTTTAAATGTTTTTCGTGTAAATGGTGGTCATGTCCGTGCATATTCTTATTTGATGCCGTGCATCATTCGTTTTAAAGGCCCAGCGGCCAATACATATAGTAATATAGATGCTGCACCTGCTAAGGAAACAAACACCATAAAAAATTCGTACAAATTGTGAATCTCGAAACCTAGGAAGCTAGGCATAGATGCTCCTGGTTCAATTGATGGTAATAATGCGCCTAATGTTCCTGCCAAGGCGTACCCTGCCGCATTAGCAATAAACCAAACACCCATAAGTAAGGAAGAAAAACGCTTGGGGGCTAATTTGGCCACTAACGAAAGGCCAATCGGCGATAAACAAAGTTCCCCCATGGTATGAAATAAATACATACAAAATAACCAGGCAACCCCTAATTTTTCAGATCCCAAATCTTTCACTTGGGATGCAATGATAAAATACCCAGTGGCTAACAATAATAAACCAATCGACTGTTTTGCAGGAGAATTTGGTTCAATTCCACGTTTCTGAAGCCATGTCCAAAGCCAACTGAATGGGAATGCAAGAAGTACAATGAAGATCGAATTCGCATTTTGAACCGAACTTGGAGGTAAATCGATTCCTAAAAAATGTAGATCTGTTTGTTGGTCAGCAATGAAAGTTAATGAGGATCCGGCTTGTTCGAATGCCGACCAGAAAAACATAACAAAGAAAGCAATGATATAAAGCACCCAAATGCGGTCGCGTTCAACCTTACTTAAGGTTTTGTCCGACATAATTAAATAGGCTAAACTAAGACCGGAAGCATATATAATTGGATAAATCCAGTCTTTGATTGGGTTTGCCTCTGCTGTTGCAATAAATGAATGAAATATATAAACAAGTATGACGAACAGAATTGAAGCAATACCTATCGATTGAGTCGAAAACTCGGCTTTTTCTGATTCTTTCGTTAAATCATTTGCCGTGTTAAAGCTTGGTTTTAACCCCACAGCCTCACCCGTAGATGAGACAATATATTTGTTTTTTAAAAAGTAAAACGAAACAGTTCCGATCATCATGGCTGCTCCAGCGGCTAAAAAGCCCCATTTGAAGGCTTCAACTACGCGTATGCCGTCAACTTTCACATCGCCTACCCACGGGCAAATAAGCATCCCTAAGAATGCGCCCGTATTTATACCCATGTAAAAAATGGTAAATGCCGCGTCTAGTTTTGTATCACCTTTGGCATATAATTGTCCCACCATGGAGGAGATATTCGGCTTAAAGAATCCATTTCCGATAATCAGAAAAAATAAGCCCGACCACATAAGAATATTGGCCAAAGGTAGATTAGTGATAAACGTATTAGCAGAACCGAATAGGAACAATTGACCTACTGCCATCACAAAACCTCCAAAAATGATGCAATTTCGATTGCCCAAATAGCGATCTGAAATATATCCGCCCAACATAGGAGTCAGGTAACTTAGGCCGAGAAAGCCACCATATAAAATGGAGGCTTCATTTTGTTTGAATGCAAGTGCGCTGACTAGAAATAATGATAATATGGCACGCATGCCATAAAAATTAAATCTTTCCCACATTTCCGTGGTGAAAAGTACATAGAGTCCTTTTGGATGCGATGTAGGATTTTGCGTCATAAAATAGGTTGTTGATAATCTTACGGCAAGTTAAAAGAGTTTGATTGAAAGTCTTTAAACTCATGAGATAAAATTTGGCCATTGATCGATTCATTTTTGAAAAAAGATGTGAAACCTTTTTCGTAATATTGTTGGTTCATTTCGTTAAAATAAAATTCATGGGTAAGATTATCGCGATTGCAAATCAAAAGGGAGGAGTAGGCAAAACGACTACGGCGATTAATTTAGCTGCAAGTCTTGCTGCCTTGGAATTTAAGACTCTTTTAATTGATGCGGACCCACAAGCAAATTCGACCTCTGGACTCGGTTTTAATCCGAAGGAAGTTACCCGAAGTATTTACGAATGTATGGTTGGGATTGCCAAAGTGGGCGAGAGTATATTAGCAACAGAAGTGCCATTTTTAGATATTATTCCTTCCCATATAGATTTAGTGGGAGCGGAAATTGAGATGATAAATTTGAAAAACCGGGAAGGTAAAATGAAGGATGCTTTAGTTTCGATCAAAGAGGATTACGATTTTATCATCATGGATTGTTCGCCATCTTTAGGTTTGATTACGATTAATAGCCTTACAGCTGCTGATTCCGTAATAATTCCAGTTCAATGTGAATATTATGCATTAGAAGGTTTAGGTAAATTATTGAATACAATAAAGATTATTCAATCGCGCTTAAATCCTGAGTTAGTTATTGAAGGGATTTTATTAACCATGTATGATTTGCGCTTGCGCTTATCTAATCAAGTTGTCAATGAAGTTAACGCCCATTTTAAAAATATGGTTTTTGAGACGATTATTCCTCGGAATATTAGATTGTCAGAATCGCCTAGTTTTGGGATTCCTGCCATTTTACACGATGCAGATAGTAAAGGATCCATCAGTTATTTGAATTTAGCGAAGGAGATTATTCGCAAGAATGGTTTGCTTCAAACGGTATAAGTTAGTCAATATGAGCATAAAGCAGGAGCATAATAAAAAGCGTACGGGTTTAGGACGTGGTCTTGGGGCTTTGTTGGAAGATTCTGAAAATCTTCAAAGTTCTGCCAGTCATTCAGGGTCAATAATGGGAGGTTTAGATGGTGTTAATCTGATGGAAGAGATTCCATTAGTTCACATTGAAACAAACCCATACCAGCCGCGTGAATATTTTGAGCAATCGGCTTTGGAAGATTTAGCGGACTCTATTCGTGTTCATGGGATTATTCAACCTATTACTGTTCGTAAGATCGGTGCGCGTAGTTTTCAATTAATTTCTGGTGAGCGTCGTTTGCAAGCGTCAAAACTTGCTGGTTTAACCTGTATTCCTGCGTATGTGCGGACGGCGGATGACCAACAAATGATTGAGATGGCTTTGATTGAGAACATTCAGCGGGAAAATTTAAATGCCATTGAAATTGCGTTGTCGTACAAGCGTTTGATGGAAGAATGCCATTTAAAACAAGAGGATTTAGGTGCTCGGGTAGGGAAGAATAGGTCAACAGTCACGAATTACATTCGTTTATTGAAATTGCCAGTACATATCCAATTGGCAATTCGTGAAAATCAACTATCCATGGGACATGCCCGTTGTCTTATTTCGTTGGAGAATCCTGCCTTACAGCAACAATTATTTAGTAAGACAATAGCCGAAGAATGGTCCGTTCGAAAGTTGGAAGATGCTGTTCGTCAGTCGGCAGCCGGTAAATCAGATGAACAACCTGGTGTATCTAAGTTAGTTAATGCAGAAGAAATGCGTCTTTGGCAACGCCAATTAGCGGATCATTTTAAGGTTCCTGTCTCTTTAAAAATGAATGCTGAAGGAAAAGGGGAAGTTAAGTTGCTACTTAAATCTTCTGCCGATCTAAAGCGCCTATTGGAATCGATCCAATCCTAGATTTATGCGCTATTTTGTTGTTCCTTTTGTTGTTTTGTTTTGTTTATCTACTGAATTAATGGGGATACCGGTTGATTCAGTGTCGCAAAAGGATACAATTTTAGCTAAGTCTAAGCACAAGATTATTCCACGGGTTTCAACAATCCGTTCATTAATTTTTCCTGGTTTGGGCCAAGCTTATAATAGACAGTATTGGAAATTACCTTTGGTAGCTGGTGCATTTGTTTCGCTGGGGATGATTGCTAACTATAATCAGGTCAGATATCAAAAATACCGATCATTTTATTACATCGTTTCTCAGCGAGCTGATGATCCAAGTTACGTACCACCCCGAACTGTTTCGGTTGTTTATGAGGATGGATTAGCGCGTGATTTGGACGTGAATCAATTGAAGCGAATTAACGATGGATTTCGTCGGAATCGTGATTATACGTACATTGGGATGTTTGTGGCGTGGGCATTCAATGTTGTAGATGCAAATGTAAGTGCCCATTTGAAGACATTTGATGTCTCAGATGATATTAGTTTACGGGTAAAACCTATCCTTGATTTCGACCCTTTGTCAAAAGGTATCGTATCAAGTTTGACTTTATCCTTTAATTTTAAAAAATGAAATCTATGCGAATTGTCCTAATTGGATACGGTAAGATGGGAAAAGAGATTGAACGCCTTGCGCTCGGTCGAGGTCATACAATTGTTGCGCGTATCGACGTTGATAATGCACATGATCTGATGAATTTAACTTCTAGCGAAGCAGACGTGGCGATTGAATTTTCAAATCCTGCATCTGCTTTTGCGAATATTTCTGCGTGTATTGAGAAACAAATCCCTATAGTTTGCGGAACGACTGGTTGGCTTGAAAAGAAAAGTGATATTGAGCGCGCCACTGCTGCACATGATTCTACATTTTTTTATGCGTCCAACTATTCGATTGGGGTTAATTTATTTTTTCAATTGAATCGCACGTTGGCAAAATTAATGGCTCCACATACAGCGTACGATATTTATACCAATGAGATTCATCATTTGGAGAAAAAGGATTCGCCTTCAGGTACGGCCATTACGCTTGCAGAAGGAATTATTGATGCGTATGCAGACCGGACAAAATGGGTAAATAATGAAATTCCACAATCGAATGAAGTACCGATTTGGTCGCAACGGGAATCTACGATTCCAGGCACTCATACCGTTAAATATATTTCTAAAGTTGATCAAATAGAGATCACGCATGAGGCGTTTAGTCGGGAAGGATTTGCGCTTGGGGCTGTTATTGCTGCCGAATGGATTCAAGGTAAAAAAGGGATTTTGGGCATGGAGGACATGTTGAAATAATTGCATTTACATTTATTGATTTAAATTTTATTAAATAGACATGAAGTCACCAGAAACAAAGAAACCAACTCAGAAATCTGCCTTTAGAGAATGGTTAGATTCAGTTATGTTTGCCGTAGTCGCTGCAACATTAATTCGATTTTTCTTATTTGAAGCCTATACGATTCCTACTCCTTCGATGGAGAGCTCCTTAATGGTGGGTGATTTTTTATTCGTGAGCAAAATGCATTATGGTGTTCGTACACCTAAAACTCCGTTGCAATTACCACTCACACATCAAAAAATATGGTTCACAAATTTACCTTCTTATTTGCGTTGGATCGAATTACCGGTGTATCGATTACCTGGATTTACGGAGGTAAAGAAAGGGGATGCTGTTGTGTTTAATGCACCCAATTTTGAGGAAGATGGCGATGCGCCGCTAGATTTGCGAACTTTTTATGTGAAGCGTTGTGTAGGAACGCCGGGTGATGTTTTAGAGGTTAGGGACCAGCAAGTCTATATAAATGGAAAAGCGATGGATAATCCTGAACGCATGCAACACCCTGTTTTCATGAAAACGAAGGAAAATTTGGACGAAACTTTTTTCGATACCTATGGTATTCGCAATTCACCTGATGCTAGTTATGATTCAGCAGATTGGTTGCCTTTAGCGGATTCTACAAATCAGTTGGTTGGTTACAAAATGAATACATCCAAAAAGCATATTGACGAAATCAAAGCGCTTTCATGGGCTAAGACATTTGATTTAGACTCCTTTAAAGATCCCAAAGGTGTTACTTTTCTTGATATTTTTCCACATGATACGGTACAGTTTAAGTTTAATCGTGACTGGTTTGGTCCGGTTAAAATACCTGCAAAAGGTATGACTGTTACGTTGGACTCAAAGAATGTTGCTTTTTATCAGGAAGCAATTCGTACGTATGAAGGAAATTCTGGAATTGAATTACAAGGAGGGAAGTTGGTGAAAGATGGTGAATTTTTGAAAACGTATACGTTCAAGCAAGATTATTATTTCATGATGGGGGACAATCGGCATAATTCTGCTGATTCACGTTTTTGGGGTTTTGTCCCATCCGAAAATATCGTAGGCAAAGCAGTTTTTGTCTGGATGTCTTTAGATCCAAATAAAGGTTTGTTTTCTGGAAAGATTCGTTGGAGTCGAATTTTCCGTTTCGTAGACTAGTAAAAAAGGCTTCCTTTGGGAAGCCTTTTTTGATTACAATACCTTGAGGACAAATCCCTTTAAGTAATTACTTTCGGGATGAAAGAGATTGATGGGATGATCTGGCCCTTGGGTCATTTGATGGATTACTTGAATTTCACGGCCAACGGCGATACCGGCGGCAACAAGCATGTTATAAAATAATTCGCGGGTGATGACTTGTGAGCAAGAATAGGTAAATAGAAGACCGTTTTTCTTGATTTTTCGTAACGCTAATTCATTTATTTTTTGATATCCTTGTAGCGCTTTATGCTTCGCGTTCATGGATTTGGCAAATGCGGGTGGGTCTAGTACGATTATGTCAAAATCTGTTTCACAATTCCGTAAATAGGGGAGAGTTTCGCCCACAATGGCCTCATGATTTTTTGCCTCCTTTTTATTGATGCGAATATTCTCATGTACCAAATCAATTGCCTTAGCAGAAGCATCTAATGAAATCACTGAATTGGCACCTGCTTGTAGGGCATACATAGAAAAACCACCCGAGTAGCAGAATGTATTTAAAATGTCTTTTCCTTCTGCATAATGGGCTAACAATTTTCGATTGTCCCGTTGGTCCAAGAAAAAACCTGTTTTTTGCCCTGTAATCCAATTAATGGAAAATGATAGTCCGTTTTCTTGTACCGTGTAAGGAACTTTAACCTCCCCAAAGACAAATGAATTTGTGCAATTTTGCGCATATTCTGGGGGTAGCGTCTCGCGCGATTTATCGTAAATGGCTTTTACTTTTTTACCTAGGGTATTTTTTATCGCTGCCACTATTTCATCGCGATCGCGGTGCATTCCGATTGTGTGTGCTTGAAATACGATTACATCTTTGTAAAGATCCATAATCAACCCTGGGCATCCGTCACCTTCGCCATGAATTAGACGAAAAGCATTTGTTTTGGGTAAATTCAATAAAAGTCGTAGATCCCATGCATTTTGAATTCGGTTTTCCCAAAATTCAGCTTTATTCGTAATGGGGGCGAATGAACATATTTTGACAGCGATACTACCGTTATGAAAATGTCCTGTACCTAAAAACTCATCTCGAGACGAAACAACATCGACCCAGTCGCCATCTTGCAAATTTGTACTTTGTTTTTGAATGGCTCCTGAAAATACCCAAGGATGAAATCGTTTAACAGGGGCGTCTTTGCCTGCTTTGAGTTGAATGAATTTTTCTGTCATGCTGCAAAATTGCACAAAATTATTTAAAGTCGGGTTGGCCAGATTCCAGCCATGCTGAATACCAAACATTTCCGATATGCTGAACTGCTTGATTAAATTGATGTTCAATCTGCTTATTTAGTAATTTGTGATATTCTTTTGCATAAGCCGGAGCATAGGTTTTGGTAAGTATAGATCCCTTTTTTAGAAATACATATTTATTGACTGGCTTTGTTCGCGCGTTCAATTTAATCTCAACCTGTAGTAAGGTGCCTACATATGTATGCGCTTCTAGTACCCATTCCCACGTATTTTTTTGTAAATCTATGATGTAGGTGGCCGGCATGGACCAAGCTTCTAGGTCTGCCTGTAGCATCTCGGGAATTCTGGATTCCCAAAAAGCATGGATACCCACTTGATTTGTTTGTTGGCCATCGTAATTAGATGTAGTGTGCAAGGGGACATGTGCATCCGCAATATAATGGCCAAGTTCAGCGGAAATTTTAATTATTTGAAGGGTGTCTCGGTTCAAAAAGGCCTGTTTTAGCCTTTTTTGCATCATCGGTATAATCCATGGAACGATGCCATGCTGTTGTAAACTATCTTGGGTATACATAAGAATTGCTTTATCATAATGTAGATAGGCTAAGACTTTAAGTTCATATTTGTCTAAATCAATGTAATGGCGGGCGGCTTCCTCATCCATCGAATGTCTTCGTTGGTCTGGCAATACAGCCAAATTTTCAATCTCTCGTATATGCCGTTTATAAAGTCGATTCATTTCGGGTGGAAGGGTAAATACCGCGAGATGATTAATGCGTTTATGGGCATAAAATCCCCATGAAAGAGCATTTGTCGTATAAATTAGGCATATTTGAAGCAGGAGTACCCTATTGAATAATTTTTTGAATGATATATTGTGATTTATAATCATTTTGTTTAATTTTGCAATTCAATTTTACAGAAAAGAGAATTTTTTAGAAGATGGCAAATCATAAATCAGCATTAAAGCGTATCCGTGCAAATGAATCAAAGCGTTTGCGTAACCGTTATCAACATAAATCAACACGTACGTTGGTGAAGAAATTAAGACTTACAACGGATAAAGCGTTGGTTTCAGACTTATTCAAGCAAGTATCTTCTGCATTAGATAAGTTAGCAAAGAAGAATATCATCCATAAGAATAAAGCAGCTAATCAAAAATCTAAATTAGCTAAGTTGGCAAACAAATTAGCCGCCTAAGACTTTATTATCAAGTACTTGGAAAACCTCGCAACTCGCGGGGTTTTCTTATTTATGCCTGTTACCTTCGGGCATGTATTCAACTAAAATTTCTGCATTGCGTGTGGAGGATCGTCCTCGCGAAATATTAGCCAGCCAAGGCAAAGAATTTCTTCGTTTGGAGGAGTTGCTTGCTATATTAATTGGTTCTGGCATTCCAAGCCTTTCTGCGTTAGGTATTGCGCAATCAATTCTTGAGACTATTGATTTTGATTTAAATCGATTGGGCCAATTTACCACGTCGGATTTTATGAATTTTCGAGGTATTGGTGTTGCGCGGGCTTCTATTTTAATAGCTGCACTCGAACTTGGACGTAGGCGTGCTGCATTTCATTTACCAACCGACATACCTTTTGTTCGAAGTTCTAAAGATGCATTTGACTTATTTCAGCCCAAATTTTTAGACCTGGGGCATGAGGAATTTTGGGTGATCCATTTAAATCGAGCTGCTCGTTTACTTAAAATAGAGCGAATAAGTACGGGAGGAATTGCTGGAACGGTTGTTGATGTTAAAATGATATTTAAGTCGGCAATAGGCCAACAAGCATCTTCGTTGATTTTAGCACATAATCATCCTTCTGGGCAGAGGAAGCCAAGTCAGGCAGATCGAGATATCACAAAAAAGATAGTAGAGGCGGGTAGGCTCTTTGAAATTGCGGTTGCTGATCATTTGATCATGGCCGGCAACACATACGTCAGCTTTGCTGATGAAGGATGGATGTAAAAAAAGAGGCGATTATTTGCCTCTTTCCTTATAGATTTTTTGAAGTTTCGATCCCACAAATACTGAAATCGCGAACAAAATGATGAAAAATGCTGCTCCTGAATAACCCATAGTGTTTTTAATATTTATACAAAAATAATCAATTTGTTTAAAGTAATCCCTTTGTACTTGGTAAAGAATTTAAATTTTTCACGTCACGCTCCACGGCCATGCGAATCGTTTTCGCAAAGGCTTTGAAAATGGCTTCAATTTTGTGGTGCTCATTTTCTCCGGATGCTTGAATATTTATATTGCATTTGGCAGCATCTGAAAATGATTTGAAAAAATGCGAAAACATCTCCGTAGGCATTTCACCAATCATTTCTCGTTTGAACGAAGCTTCCCAAACAAGCCAATTTCTTCCTGAGAAATCAATGGCTACCTGAGCTAAACATTCATCCATAGGTAAAAGGAATCCATACCGGTTTATGCCTCTTTTGTCGCCTAATGCCAATGAAAAAGCTTCACCCAAGGCGATTCCTGTGTCTTCAATGGTATGGTGTTCGTCTATGTGTAAATCACCTTGAACACGGACAGCGAGATCTACATTAGCATGTTTTGCGATTTGGTCTAACATGTGATCAAAAAATCCAAGCCCAGTTTGGTTATTTGCTTTCCCTGATCCATCTAAATTTAACTCGATGGCAATTTTGGTTTCATGCGTATTGCGTTCGTGTGTAACGCTGCGTGCAGGTAATTTTAAAAATGTATAAATGTCATCCCAATGCGTACATTGCAAGGCTACCGAATCCTTCAATGTGCCATTTCCAATATATATGGCTTGGGCACCTAGATTTTTAGCTAATTGAATATCTGTTTCGCGATCACCTAATACATAGGAATTTGCTAAGTCGTATTCGGAAGTGAAATAGTTTGACAACATCCCTATTCCGGGTTTACGAGTAGGTAGATTATCTGCTGGAAAACTACGGTCGATGTGTATGTTTGAAAAATGGATGCCTTCTCCCGCAAGAATTGCCAACAGTTTATTGTGGACTGGCCAAAACGTTTCCTCTGGAAACGAAGCAGTTCCTAAACCATCTTGATTTGTCACCATGACCAATTCGAAATCAAATTCATCATTGATTTTCTTCAAATTCGAAATAGCATGTGGTAGAAATTCGAGTTTTTCGAAACTGTCAACTTGTTGGTCTATCACGGGTTCAACGATCAATGTTCCATCGCGATCGATAAATAAAACTTTTTTCATAACGCAAAGGTAAATGATTGTACTTATTTACGAGGATAAAAAATAAAAATAAGGTAATTTCGCATCTGAAATTAATCATATGACCCATTTATTTAGTGTACTGTCGGCGGAAGAAAAACTGCGAATCCAGAAAAGGGTTGCAGTTATGTTACAAGAGACCGAAGAAAAAGTCGCTGAATTATTTCCGGTTTGGGAGGCAATTATTTTGGGAGGATTATTGAAATTGGTACGCAATCGCATACGATACAATGCATTGTATAATTTCATTTTACAAAAACCAATCCCTATTGAATCGATAGAGGGGTATGTTGGCGATTCTGAAGCTAAGTTTGATTTAGATGAAATTATGCATTTTGGCGAAGGCATGATGAGTATTTTAATTCCAGATAAAAAAAGTGCGATTGCGATGTTGTTATCACGCGATCTTGGTTGCAAGAGTTCATCTGTACTAAAAGGGTTAACCTTATTTTTTGGATTATATGGGTATAAATTGAAGCAAACAGATTATCCAGCACTAAAAGATTGGAAGGCATATAGCGCCTTCTTTTTGGCTAAGAAGTCGGATTTTAATGCGTTGTGTTCAGGTAAAATTCAATATGCGATATCAGATATTTTATTGCTTTCAGACATATTGAAGGTTGATCCCATGGTTGTATTGGCGTATTCGGATGAAAGTGAAACGCATGCAGATACGTCAACGGGTTTAATGCAGCGGATTACCTTACCCATGTTACTTTCAGTGGTTGCTGTCGTTTTAGTGGGCGCTTTCGCAATTTGGTATACGACATTTCGAAGTGATAATGATGCAGAAAATGTAACAGAAACGGAAGAAATTATTCCATTGGACAGTTTGAGTAAATTAAACGACAGTTTAACTCAGGCCGTTTTAGATTCGGATCGGTTAAAATCCGATTCTTTAATTACGTTAGTATGGCCAAGTGGTAAGCCATTCGATATATCTAAGTCGTCAGTACTTGTGTCCATACATCAGTATTTAATCGATTCAACTCAACTTGAATCTGCTGAATTCAGTTTGAAAGAATTGCAATTTGATAATCAAACTGATCTACTTTTAGCTTCTAATGACCTTGTTTTTAAGCGGTTAGCTGAAGGCTTATATGCGTTCAAAGATGTGCATGTGAAATTGGTGGTCAAATCAGGTAAAAATGAACGCTCGTCCCTTAAAAGAGGCTTTGTCTTGAAAAACCGATTGGTAGGTGAGGGGGTAGTTCCTGTACGAATCGAGGTCAAATCGGATGATCCTTCCGTTACTTTTTCGGATAGTGATTCCGACGTTTATATGGTGCTCACCAAAAAGACTTTATTAAAATAGTGCAATTCATTTGCTTTCTGTAGTAAGTAGGCGTACTTTTGTGGCTTATTAGTACAAATGCATCCGCATAAATCGATTACAAGAGATTGTAAAACCCTGTCTTATATGACTAGAGGGCTATTAGGTTTAATTACGGATGTGTGAGGGCATCATAGTTAAACAATATAATCATGAGTGAAAAAATTCGCTTTGATAGTCTTCCTTTGTCGGAAGGTATCCAAGAAGCAGTAAAAGAAATGGGGTTTGAATTCGCTTCTCCCATCCAATCAGAAGCTATACCCTTCGTTTTAGAAGGTCGTGATGTCATAGGACAAGCGCAAACAGGTACGGGTAAAACCGCAGCCTTCGGTATTCCGATGATTGAGCACATTGTTCCTTTTGAAAAATTCGTACAAGCAATAATTTTATGTCCAACACGTGAGTTGGCTGTTCAAGTTTCTGAAGAAATGAAGAAATTGGCCAAATTCACAAAAGGTGTTTGGGTGACCACCGTTTATGGCGGTGATTCAATAGATCGTCAAATTAAATCGTTGAAGGCGGGTGCAAACATTGTTGTTGGTACTCCAGGTCGAGTGATTGACCTAATTGAGCGTCGTGCTTTGAAGTTGCAGCAAGCATCTATGATCGTTTTAGATGAGGCAGACGAAATGTTAGATATGGGATTCCGCGAGGATATTGAAAGTATCTTGCAAGAAATGCCTAATGAGCGCCAAACTGTTTTATTCTCTGCGACGATGTCTAAGCCTATTTTGGCGTTAACTAGTCGTTATTTAACTGATCCTAAATTAGTTAAGGTCGTTAAGAATGAGATGACGAATGTGAACATCGAGCAATTGTATTTTGATGTTAAAGGTCGCGCTAAAATGGAAGTAACAACCCGTTTGATTGATTTTTATGCGTTGAAATTGATGCTAATTTTTTGTAATCAAAAGAAACGTGTTGATGAGGTTGTTGAGGAATTAGTCGCTCGTGGCTATTCTGCAGAAGGTTTGCATGGTGATTTACGTCAAAGCCAACGGACCCAAGTAATGAATCGTTTCCGTAATGGAAATGTTAGTATTTTGGTTGCTACGGATGTAGCTGCGCGTGGTTTGGATGTTGATAATGTGGACGCTGTAATAAATTACGATATCCCATTAGATGAAGAATATTACGTACACCGTATCGGTCGTACAGGTCGTGCCGGAAAATTCGGTAAAGCATTTACCTTGGTAGTGGGTTCTGAGCGCAATCGTTTGCGTGAAATTATGAATTTCACCAAAGTTAAAATTGACAAAGGAGTGATTCCATCATTCACTGATGTAGTAGGCATTAAAAAAGGCATGTTTATCGAACGTGTTGCTGCTACCATCAATGAGGGTGACTTGGAGGTATTTGCTGATTCATTAGAGAGTTTACAGCATGCAGGTTTTTCTACGGAGCAAATTGTTGCTGCCTTAGTTAAAATGAACATGGGCATCCAAAAGAATGAATTTGGTGATGAAAATCTAGAAGGCGAATTTGAACGTCAATCACGTAAGTTTGGTCGTGAGGAGCGTGGCGGAGGATTCCGTGATCGTGATTCGCGTGGTGGTGAACGTCGTGGTGGTGGTCGTTTTGATCGTGAATCACGTGGTGGTTATGGAGACCGTGGTGGAGATCGTGGCGGTCGTTTTGAAAGAGGTTCTGAACGCGGCAGTGGCCCACGTGGACCACGCGTTGACCGGGAAGGAAAACCTTACAAAACTGACGAAAATATGGTACGTATGTTCGTGAATATTGGCTTTAATGAGAAAATTTCCCCTTCCAATATCGTTGGCGCTTTTGCTGGCGAAACAGGAATTCCAGGAAATGTGTTAGGGCAAATTCAAATTGAGAATAAGCATACCTACGTGGATGTTCCAAAAGAATATGCTAATCAGGTAATTGATAAAATGGTAGGCGCGCAGATTAAAGGAAAGCGTGTATTAGTTGAAATTGCTAAGCCAGTTTAAGTCTATTTTTTTTTGAGGGGCAGCCGAATGGTTGCTCCTTTTTTTATGACTTTTTTAGCCAAAAGTGTTGTTTCGGAGCAGTCGGATTTAAACTAATAATTCCCATTTCGAATAGTTCGATTGAATGAATAACTAATTTGTTTTGGTAAAATTTTTGCCATTTTAAATACGTTTGCGCATTTGCATGTGGATTTAAGCAAATGATTACGTTATCCGTACTTTCAAACAAGCTTTCGATTGCTTCCAATTCGATCTCTTGAATTCGACTTAAATCGATGACGTGCAATTTTCCTTTCGCTAACTTTAAATAGCTTCCTATCCCATGAATAAGTTTTTCTACCAAGTTTACATTGGATTGTTGGTAGATCGGATTAATTACCGACACGTATAAATCATAGACAAATGGTGAGTGTAGTCCATGTGCCGTTTGTGCTTTCCAGTTAAAACGTAGTCGTGCGAACATTAATTTAAACTGTAATTAGTAACTAATTCAAATGCAGGTGTATTTACCTGAAATGTTTGTTGGTCAACTAAATTTAAGAAGGTAAAATAGCCACTCATTTGTCCAATCTCTGAGACAATGGGACAAGCAGATGTATATGTAAATGATTCTCCTGATTCAATAATAGGTTGCAGGCCCACGACGCCTAATCCCTTTACATATTCAGGCGCTTGGCTTCCGTCGATGATTTTCCAAAATCGGCTTACCAATTGCGCGGGTTGATTTCCAGTATTTTTGATTGTAATTTGGTACGAGAAAAAGTGTTTATAGGGTGCCTGTAATTCATAATCAGGCATATGAGTCACTTTTACAGTTATCTTAAATCCTTTTTCAGTGGATTGAGGCATATCAAAATTTATTTAATGACTAAGGACCTAAATTTACGGGATTTAATACAAAATGATTGGAATTTAATTTTGAAATCTCATTTCGATCAAGCTTGGATGGATGCATTGGCGGCTCGGCTTAGGGATGAATATGAGAGCCAACATGTTTTTCCGGAGTTTTTAAAAGTATTTCGGGCTTTGGAACTAACAGCTTATACAGATGTTAGCGTTGTGATTTTGGGCCAAGATCCGTACCATGGAGAAGGGGAGGCGCAAGGATTTAGTTTTTCTGTACCCAATGGGATTAAAATTCCACCCTCCTTGCGAAATATTTTTAAAGAATTAACTGCCGATTTAGGTGTTCCAAGATCTCAAACCGATCTAACAGATTGGGCCAATCAAGGTGTTTTATTATTGAATTCGGTGCTTACGGTTCGGGCGAATCAACCAGGCTCCCACGTAAAGATCGGTTGGCAAACTTTCACCTCTTCAATTCTAGCCTCCTTAAACTCGCGTGAAAGACCTCTGGTTTTTATGCTGTGGGGTAACTATGCCCAACAAGTTGGCAAGCACATAGATGAAACAAAACACCTCGTCATTCGATGTGCACATCCTTCTCCGCTATCTGCTAATCGTGGCGGATGGTTTGGAACAAAACCTTTTTCGCGTGCGAATGATTTTTTAAAGAAAACAGGCTCTGAACCGATAAATTGGACCTAGATTCGCTTTAACTGGCTCGGGAAATACACGAATTGATTTGGAAATTCCTGTGCAAAAAATTCGGATATCAATGTTTCAATGGCCTCTTTACGTCGTTCTTCCGTGGTAGGAATAAGGCATTGGATCGAAAAACCTTTAGAATCAGGCTCTTGATGTGAACTAATTTCAAATGCATGCGCCTGCTCAACAAAATCCCATTCATTTAATTCTGGAATAATATGCTGAGTCAATGCCTTTATCGCTTGTGTCTCAATGGCATTTTCCACAAAAATGGAAATATTGAATTGGATCATGACTTTATTGTTTTTTTGGCTAAAGCATCATACATGATTTCTGCAAGATGCTTTCCCTCTTTGTCGATGCCATCTTTTATTTGATGCCGACAAGAAGTTCCATTACTAGCGATAATGGTGCTGCTTTTGGTACTTAGTAGGCGAGGGAACAGTACTAATTTGGCAATTTGTTGGGATAATTCGTAGTGCTTATTTTCATAGCCAAATGACCCTGCCATGCCGCAACAGCCAGTTGGCAATAATTCAACCTCAAAATTTTCTGGAAAACTTAACACCTGACGCGTACCACTCAACCCGGCGATGGATTTTTGATGACAATGGCCGTGTAAAACGATTTTTTGTTTACCAGTTGAAAATTTGGATTTTCCAATCCGCTTAGTCTTAATTTCTTGGGCTAAAAATTCATCAATCAGTAAGCAATTTTCTTTTAGCTCATTCGCTTGTTCCCGTAAATCTGCTGAAACTAGCTGCGGTATCTCATCACGAAAACTCAATAAGGCACTTGGTTCAATACCGATCAACGGTTTTGATTTTGTGATGATTGGTGCGAGTTTACGTACGTTTTTGTTGGCCAAGTTTTGCGCAATGGCCAACATCCCTTTTGAGATATAACTTCGTCCGCTGATGATATCAGAGGGGATTTCTACACCGTATCCTAGTTCATTTAAGAGTAGGATCGTTTTTTTACCAAGCTCTACATCGTTGTAATTGGTAAATTCATCAGCAAATAGATAAACTTGTCCTTGCTTGAATTCGCCTTGGTTAATACGCTTACTGTAGCGTTTAAACCAACTTTCAAGTGATGTGAAATGTACTTCTGGAATGCTGCGATTCCAAGAGAAACCCATCAGTGTCTTGATAATAATACTTGTCCCTGGAAATGCGACAAGCATATTGTACACTGGTGCGATGTAACTTGCTAATGCTTGTAGCTTGGGAAAATGCCCAATTAATTGCGTGCGAAATGGAGTTCCTTTTTGGAGGTAATGTTGTTGTAATGTCTCTGCTTTTAGCTTACCCATGTCTACACCGGACGGGCATTCTGTTTGGCATCCTTTACAAGAAAGGCACAAGTCTAAGACTTCGAGTAATTCAGGATTGTTATAGGCTTGATCACCTTCTGAGGTGATTAATTGACGCAGCATGTTTGCCCGCGCGCGTGTGCTGTCTTTTTCATTTTGCGTCGCCATGAAACTTGGGCACATCGTACCTCCGCTTATCGATGATTTTTTGCAATCACCGGAGCCTGAACATTTTTCAGCCAGTGCCAAAGGGCCCGCTAAATCCCCGTAATGAAAGAACGTTGGTAAATTTGTCTGTGAAACACGTGGTCGAAATGCTTCATCCATCGGTGGTGTATTGACAATTTTACCCGGATTTAATAGGTTATGTGGGTCAAAAACATACTTAATCTCTTTAAACAATTGATATATTTCTTGGCCCATCAAGGCAGGAATAAATTCACCTCGAAGCCGTCCGTCTCCATGTTCACCACTTAGGGAGCCTCGGTATTTTTTCAGAATCTCAACTGTTTCCGATAAAAGAGACCTAAATAAAGATTTACCTTCGGGGGTATGGATGTCGATAAAGGGCTCAATATGTAATTCTCCTGCACCAGCATGTGCATAATATGCAGCTTGGACGTGGTTTTTTGCTAACAAAGCTTGAATTTCAGCCACATAAGCAGGTAAATCTACCGGCGCCACCGCGCAATCCTCAATCAAATTTACGGGCTGTTTCTTACCTGGTAGGTTGCGAATTAAACCTAATCCAGCTTTACGAATATCCCAACCTTTCGAAATATCTTCATTTACTAACGTAGGATACGCATAACCAAGGTGCGCTTCTTTTAATTTTTGAATGCAGTTGTCTACTTTCTCATGTAGTAGTTCTTCTGTATCAGCACGGAATTCAACCATCAAAATAGCCTCTGGTTTACCTTCAATAAATTTACGGTCCTCGATGAAATTTGGATGATTTTCAGTAAATGATAGAATGAAATTGTCAACTAATTCTGAGGCAGTTGGCTGACACGATAAGGCCATTAGATTTGCCTGAAGTGATTCTTGTAACGTGTGGCAGTGTATGCAAATAAGGCCAACGTGCCTACTAGGTAGGTCAAGTAAGTTGATTTTCATACCATGTACAACAGCCAACGTTCCTTCTGAGCCTGCCATTAAGGCCGAAAGGTTAAATGGTTTTCCTGCTGGATTGAATGGCTGCATGCTTACAAGCGCATCGAGCGCATACCCAGTGTTTCTGCGGGTGATGACTGGATTTGGAAAATTATCCTGAATGAGTTGTTGGACCGCTGGATTATTCAACATGCGATGAATTTCCGTGTAAATTTTTCCTTCTAGATTCGGTAGGGACGTTTTTTTGTAAAACTCTTCTGTGCTTAACGGATGGGTGTAAATCTCAGAACCATCTGAAAGAATCGCTCGTGTTTCCAACAGGTGATCGCGAACATTTCCCCAAACAATAGAATGTAATCCGCATGAATTGTTTCCCAGCATTCCTCCCAAAAGTGCACGGTTTGCTGTCGAAGTTTCAGGGCCAAAAAATAAACCAGAAGGCTCTAATTGTTTGTTTAAATCATCCCGAATGATACCAGGTTCAATCCAGGCAGTCTTCTCTTTAATATTTAATTGAATCACTTTGGACATGGGTGCCGCAATTTCCATGATAATTCCATCGCCTACTACTTGGCCGGCGAGTGACGTTCCGGCTCCTCTTGGTATGACGCTTGTTCGGTGGTTTTCGACGAACTGAACTAGTCTTTTGATATCTTTTGAGCTAGCGGGTTTAGCGACGGCAATGGGCTGTACTTCATATACAGATGCGTCAGTGGCATATATTTTTCTAGCGATGTCTGATTGAAGGTCATTTTTAAAATGCAATTCTCCTTCAAAATGAATGGCTAGATTTTCGGCATCGTGTTTACTCCAAGACATGATTTACGCTATTGAATTTTAAATTTACGAAATCCAATCTTAATGCCATATGACCATTCAAAAGTTTATATTTTCTATTCATCCTTTCATATCAAGAACTTTCACAATTAACTAGTAAATTCGGCATCTATTTAAAATTTATGATTTTTCTCCGTCAAGTTTTTGAGAGTTTGGTGTTTGCTTATCAAGCATTGCGCTCTAATATATTGCGAACGACCTTATCGCTACTTGGCGTGAGCGTCGGGATATTTGCTATCGTGGCTGTTTTTACCGCAGTAGATTCCTTGAAAGGTAAAATTCGTACGGAGATTGATTCATTTGCTGGTTCAGGTGTGATGTATGTGGGTAAATGGCCTTGGGTTATGTCAAGTAGTTATCCTTGGTGGAAATATTTGAATCGGCCAGAAATGAAATATGCTGAGTATAAATATTTAAAAGAAAATTTAAAAATGGCTCAGACTGTTGCCATTATGGATGGTGGACGTACGGCTTCAATTACACGTGGAAGCAATAGTATTGATGCGAATATGACTGGTGCGAGTTATGAGTATAATCAAATTACAAGTACTCCGATTTCCGATGGGCGTTATTTCCTTCCAATCGAATCCGATAATGGTATTTATGTATGTATTATTGGCGCGAAAGTCGCCGAAGCCTTAGTTGATGGGAAGTCGGCCGTAGGCGAAATCATCAAAATTAATGGCATTAAATTTTCTGTAATAGGTGTTATTGAGAAAAAGGGAAATGATATGTTGAGTTTTGGAGGAACACCTGACGAAAAAGTTATTATCCCATATACGACCTATTCGGCCATTTTTCAAAAGGATAAACCAGCTCCAGATATTGCTATTAAGGCTTTTGACTCAGATATAGGCCAAGTGGAATTGGAAGGGGAGGTTACGGGCATGATGCGCAGTTTGCGTTCGATTAAACCAAAGCAGGAAGATAGTTTTACGGTTAATCGTCTGGATGGCTTGAACCAGTTTTTTGACGGAATTTTTACGGCCTTGAATATTGCTGGCGCATTAATTGCTGGATTTTCACTGTTAGTTGGTGGTTTTGGAATTGCCAATATCATGTTTGTTTCGGTCAAGGAGCGAACCAATATCATTGGAATTCAAAAGTCTTTAGGAGCAAAAAATTATTTTATTCTGTTCCAGTTTCTATTTGAGGCGGTCTTTTTGAGTTTAATTGGTGGGATTGTTGGCATCACACTCGTCGTAGGGATTACCTACATACCGCAAGATGCACTACCATTAACACTGACCGCAAATAATATATTTAGTGGTTTATTAATTTCGAGTTTTATTGGGATTTTATCTGGAATTATTCCTGCCTGGGTAGCGGCTAAGATGGATCCAGTTATTGCCATCCGCTCTAAATAAAAAAAAAGGCCATCTGTCGGTTGACAAATGGCCCTTTTACACTTTTGAATGCTAGATTAGATAGACAAAGTCGCTAATACTGAATTCATATTACGAACTGCTTCAGCTGATTTATTGAAAGCAGCTTTTTCTTCTTCTGTTAATTTATAATCGACAATTTTCTCCCAACCGTTTTTGCCAAGTACGACTGGTACACCTAGGCAAATGTCTGATTGGCCATATTCGCCTTCCAGTGATACGCAACACGCCATGATTTTTTTCTCATCACGAACAATCGCCTCAACTAAAGCAGCACCAGCTGCACCAGGAGCATACCATGCTGAAGTACCTAATAATCCGGTTAATGTTGCTCCGCCTACCATCGTGTCAGCCGCTACTTTGTCTAAAGTCTCTGCATCTAAAAATTGGCTTACTGGAACGCCATTATAGGTTGCCAAACGCTTTAATGGAATCATGGTTGTATCTCCATGGCCACCGATTACCGTTCCGTGGATATCGTTGATGGAAACGTCCATCGCTTTTGCTAAATAGCATTTGAAACGAGCTGAGTCTAAGGTTCCACCCATACCGATGATGCGGTGTTTGTCTAAGCCAGTTATCGATTTTGTCAAATAAGTCATTGTATCCATCGGGTTAGAAATGATTACAATGATTGGTTTTTTAGAGAATTTTAAAATGTTTTCAACAACACTTTTTACAATTCCTGCATTTACGCCGATTAGCTCTTCGCGTGTCATACCTGGTTTCCGTGGCAAACCGGATGTGATTACAACAACATCTGAATTGGCTGTTTTTGAATAATCATTAGTTGAACCAACTAATTTAGTGTCAAAACCAAATAAGGATGCAGTTTGAAACATATCAAGCGTTTTGCCTTCCGCAATACCTTCTTTGATATCTAATAATACTAATTCATCTGCTAATTCTTTTCTAGCGATGTTGTCAGCGCAAGTTGCACCTACGGCACCAGCTCCTACTACGGTAATTTTCATTGTGTTTATATTTTAGGAAAGATTGATTCAAAAACACCGCAAAAATAAGACATAATCGTCAAATGTAGTATCTATTTTAAAAATGAATTGAATTAAGGATAAGTCTGCTTCATTTTAAGGTTGATTTTAGTATATTTAAAAATTAATTTTATAAAATGTCTAAACAATCCAATTTTATTGACCGCATCGTTTCATCTTCTTTTTTTGAAAAAGCGTTAGAGAAAGCTGAATCTGCCATGGCACAAGATAAATTAAGTATGTTGCGCATTGTTCAGCAATCCTTAAAAAAAGTCAGTGAATTAGCCGCCCAAAGTAATTTGACTGTGGTCAGATTGTTAAATCATTACGTTTTGTTGTTCAGTGAAATGATTAAAGCGTATGTGCAAGGACGATACAAGAAATTGCCAGCTATTACGTTAGTAAAAATTGTAGCAGTTTTGTTTTACTTTGTTTCTCCGTTTGATTTTATCCCGGATGTACTTCCTTTTATAGGATTTACAGATGATTTAGCCCTTGTATTATGGGTAGGTAAGTCAATCAAAAAGGAGCTAGATGAATTTGAAAAACATGTGAATGTTTGAGCCTTATTAAAGGATTTTTAACGACTATTGAATATATTTACAAAATTAAAAAATTGACACAATGAACATCTCAAGTATATTACTATTTTTAAATGGATTAGGTGGTGGTGAATTATTACTTATCGGCTTAGCCATTCTTTTGTTTTTTGGAGGTAAAAAATTACCTGAATTGATGCGTGGACTTGGAAAAGGTATCCGCGAATTCCAAGATGCCAAAAATGAAGTAAAAGATCAAATCAATAAAGAACTAGACGAAACGAAGAAGTAATCTTTCGATTTTAGTTTTAAAATGCATAGTTGGTGTTTACGCCAACTATGCTTTTGTGTTTTAATGAATCCCCTTTTTAATGAATCAATTGCCCCTCCCATATTCGGAAATTCGTAGGCAGTTAAATGCAGGTGAGCAAACGTGCGTTGGCTTAATTCAAAATCATTTAGCCCAAATAGATGCGCATAATAATAAGCTGAATGCATTTTTAGCTGTTTACCGAGATGAGGCATTAGCGCGCGCCGAGGTAATTGATCAAAAAATAGCCGCGGGACAAGCCGGCTCATTAGCAGGTTTAGTTGTGGGTATTAAAGATTTACTTTGCTACGAATCGCA
The DNA here is from genome assembly GCF_964796385.1 of Aquirufa sp. Classification (NCBI taxonomy): domain Bacteria; kingdom Pseudomonadati; phylum Bacteroidota; class Cytophagia; order Cytophagales; family Flectobacillaceae; genus Aquirufa; species Aquirufa sp. The sequence goes on from NZ_CBAUBA010000006.1 coordinate 80,246, forward strand.
CGGGTCCCAAGCAGGAAGTCAAATATTAAATGGGTTTGAATCTACTTTTTCTGCTACCGCAGTTCAGCGTTTATTGGATGCGGATGCGATTATCATAGGCCGACAAAACTGCGATGAGTTTGGGATGGGATCTACGAATGAAAATTCGTCTTTTGGTCCCGTTTTAAATTTTGCGAATACGGCTCATGTGGCAGGTGGAAGCTCAGGCGGTTCAGCCGTAGCCGTTCAAGCCGGCATGTGTCAGGTCTCACTTGGGACAGATACGGGTGGCTCAATCCGCATGCCAGCTGCTTTTTGTGGAGTTTTGGGGTTGAAGCCAACTTATGGTCGTGTGTCACGCTGGGGTTTAATCGCTTATGCATCATCGTTTGATTCCATTGGACCTATGGCACATCATTTAGAAGATTTGTCCTTGGTTTTAGCGTGCATTGAGGGAGAAGACGGCTATGATAGTACGTTGACCGAGGTGCCAAATATGGCATATCAGCCGAAAAAGCGTATTGCCTATATTAAAGAAATCATAGAACACCCAAGTTTACAAAGTGAAATACGAGATGCCTTTTTTACGCAAGTGGAAGCTATCGAATCAACTGGTGTTGAGGTAGTTTGCGTTGATTTTGCGTATTTAGACCAAATGCTCCCCACCTATTATGTTTTAACTACAGCTGAGGCGAGCTCTAATTTAGCGCGATTCGATGGCGTTAAATTTGGTCATCGGACTGAAAATGCGCGCGATCTGATGGAATTGTACAAAAAGACAAGGGAAGAGGCTTTCGGTGAAGAAGTTAAACGTAGGATCATGTTGGGCACTTTTGTGTTAAGTGCTGATTATTATGATGCTTATTATACGAAAGCACAGCAGGTTCGGAGGCTAATTCAAGAGCGTACTTTGGCTATTTTGGCTGATGTAGATTATATTATTTCGCCTACCACTTCTTCTACGGCTTACCGTTTGGGAGAAAAAACGGTAGACCCATTGCAAATGTATTTAGGTGATTTATTTACTGTTCAGGCCAATGTGACGGGATTGCCTGCCTTATCTATTCCGATGGGCGTGGATTCAAATCAATTGCCGATGGGTTTCCAAGTCATGGGAAGGTCATTTGATGAAGCGGGATTATTGAACTTTGCGAAAATGATTCAAGCATCATGAAACAACTTGGTTTAGTCGTTCTATTTTGTCTTTTTGCTTTGCGTATTTCTGCGCAAATAACAGCCTCTACGCCATATCCGCAGGAAGTAAATGTGGGTAAATCTTATTTTCCAAACGATGAATTGAATTTTGCTGATTCGTTAGCGAATGTAGAACAGGGATTGCCTACGGCATTAATGATTGATCCGCTATTAGTGCAAAAGCGTTTAGCTTCGTTGCAACAACGAATCCCACTTAATTATAATCTTCAAACGCATCAATTTGTTGAATATTTTGCCTTTAAAAAAGCGGAGTTTACGAAACGGATGTTGGAGAAACGCGATACGTATTTTCCGATTTACGAAAAATACCTAAAGCAGTATAATCTTCCTGACGAGTTAAAATATCTATCATTAATTGAATCAGGTTTAGAACCGAAAGCACTTTCCAATAAAGGAGCCGCGGGTTTGTGGCAATTTATGCCCTATACGGCACGTGGTGATTTTGGTATGCGCGTTGACTCGTTTGTAGATGAGCGCTTTGATGTTGAGAAAGCGACAGAGGCTGCGTGTAAATATTTAAGCCAATTACACCGGATTTTTGGAGACTGGCACATGGCATTAGCGGCTTATAACACGGGTCCTGGCAATGTAAAACGTGCGATTCGAAAATGTGGGAAAAGTGATTTTTGGGGAATTTATAACTGTTTACCCAAACAAACACGTGCCTATGTTCCGCAATTTATTGCCATGACCTACATGATGAATTACAATTGGGATCATGCAATTCAGGCTGAAAAATATCATCAAGTTATTCCTTCGGATACGATTCATGTGAAGGGATATTTAAATTTGGCTTTACTAAATCGGTTAGCATCGATCTCTAATGATACATTTCGCGTATTAAATCCACATGTTTTAGCTGCGATTTTACCAGCGGATGTGCGAAAAATTATCATTCGAATTCCTAAAGATAAAGTTGCCTATTTTCAGGCCAACCGCCTTGCTATCTTAGATTCGGCAGGATATGTCAGTCGTTCAGATAGTTTGGCTTTTCAATTTGTGGACCGATTAGTTAAGAAAACTATCACTGTAAAGCGCGGTCAAAGCATATATGACATTGCGCGGATTGTAGGGGTTTCAGTATTTGAATTAAAGCGCGTAAATCACTTGCGCTCCAATCGGTTAAAGAAAGGAAAGCGTATTGCGTATTATACGCGTATTCGTGAAAAAGTAAATTTGGCATCATCTAGTTTTGATATACCTGCTGACTCTATTCCAGTAGTTACTCGTAAACCTGCGACTAAAAAGTATATTAAATACTACAAAGTAAGGTCTGGAGATACCTTGTCTGATATTGCCGAACGGCATAACGGATTGACCGTTGAGAAATTAAAAAAATTAAATCATTTGCGTTCAAAGGCTATTTTACGCCCGGGAATGCGCTTACGAATTTCCTAATATGATCGCTTATTTAAAAGGTAAACTGGCGCACAAAGACCGGACGCATGTCATCATCGATGTGCAAGGTGTGGGTTATGAGGTTAAGATCTCGCTTCAAACATATGACGCTTTAGCTGATGGCAGTGAGCTTTGTCATTTATTTACGCATTTACAAATTAAGGAAGACTCTCATACCTTGGTTGGCTTTCATTCCATGGATGAAAAATATCTTTTTTTAGATCTAATTAGTGTTTCTGGTATTGGTTTGAGTACTGCCTTGGTAATGCTTTCTTCCTTTTCGTCCGGAGAAATCCGGTCTGCAATTATGAATGAGAATCTCGGTCTGATTCAGTCAATAAAAGGAATTGGCTCGAAAACTGCCCAGCGCGTTATTCTGGAATTAAAAGATAAGTGTAAGAAAGATATCTTGTTTGTGGATGCAGGTGCAGGTGCTGCTTCGCATGACAAGAGTTTTGGCGTAAAACATGAAGCTTTAGCTGCTTTAGTGACGTTAGGTCTTCCTAGAATTGCCGCTGAAAAAAGTTTGGATCAGTTATTAAAAGCAAATCCAGATGCTTCGATTGAGCAATTAATTAAGCTTGCATTACGTTAATCGTTTTTAATTAGATTCGTGCAAATTAGTCATAGACAACATTGGATTTCAAAAGCGCAGCAGTTCTTGTTGGTGATGAGTCTTTGTTTTTCCACTAATCTAGTAGCCCAAGAATTAGCGATTGATTCGAGTAAAATTTTAGAAAAAAGTGGCAGAAAGCCACGTTATATTCTCAAAAAGACCCCTTTATCAAGCTACAGTACATCAACGAGTCGTTCTCCATTTTCGATCTATTCCGTGAAAGGAGCGAGGACTTTGACTGAAATTGCCAACGGCCAAATTATTCAAAAAGATCAGGTCGGAAATCTAACCGTTAATCCAACGCGTACTTTTTCATTGGAGAATTATTATCAGCGACAAAATACCCAAGTAAATCGAAGTTTTTGGACCGATTATGCGAAAGGCATTGATGGGAATAATTCCATCCAAAGCCGCGGACTTTTTCCCAAAATTGAATTACCACCTTCGATTGATCGAATTTTTGGAGGATCTGAAATTTACTTTAAACCGAACGGGAGTTTATTGTTGGACATTGGGTATATGGGCCAGTTTGTTGATAATCCCTCGATTCCTGTACAATTGCGCTATGTGGGCAATTTGTTTTTCAACGAACAAGCACAAATAAATTTTCAGGGTAAAATTGGGGATAAGTTGAATTTGAATACAAACTTTGATACGAAGGCCAGTTTCAATTTTCAGAATCAATTGAAATTGAATTGGAAGACGCAAGAAGAAGATATTTTACAAAATATAGAGGCAGGAAATACGTCTTGGACGCTTAATTCACAGTTAATTCCGGGGGTTCAGAATTTATTTGGCTTAAAGACATTGATGCGTTTTGGGAATTTGGATGTGACGGTTGTTGCCGCGCAGCAGCGTTCCAAGCAGGATTGCATTACTCTAAAAGGAGGTACGCAAGGACGCTCCTTTGAAATTAGGGCTGATCAATATGATGAAAATAGGCATTTCTTTTTATCAACCTATTTTCGAAATAATTACGAACGTGCATTGCGAAATATGCCTGTGATAGTGAGCGGTATAACGGTTACACGTGTTGAGGTCTATGTTACAAACCGTACTCAGAGTACAGAAACTTTACGAAATTTAGTTGCTTTGAGCGATTTGGCAGAACCTAAGCCCTATAATCCGCGCGTTCAAGTCAATGCTGGATCTACGTATGTAGATAATAATGCAAATACGTTATTCCAAAAATTGACTAATGACGCGCAAATTCGTCGGTCTGATCAAGCTTCTTTTGAGTTAGAATCTAGTTACGGTTTTACCCGCGGAACAGACTTTGACATGTTAAAAGGTGCCAAAAGACTAAATGAGCGTGAGTTTAAATTCAACTCGCAGTTGGGTTACATCTCATTAGTAGCTCCTTTACGAAACGATGAGGTACTTGCGGTCGCGTATGAATATACGTTGAATGGCCGCCGGTATAAGGTAGGAGAGCTAACTGAAGATTATCAGATTCGTCAGGACAATGAGGTTTTAGTTTTAAAAATGTTAAAATCATCTACTGTGCGGAACCATTTGGAACATCCAATGTGGGATTTGATGATGAAGAATATTTACACCTTGAATACAAGTGCGCTATCCAAACAAAATTTTCAGTTGCGCATTGTGTATAAAGATGATGCAACCGGCATTGATAATTCCAATATTATTGAAGGAAATGCCCCAATCAAGGATACGCCTTATGTGAATTTATTAGGCTTAGATAAATTGAACTATGCGGGTGATCCCCAGCCAGACGGTAATTTTGATTATGTGGAAGATATAACCATTGACTCAAAAAATGGTCGGATTATTTTCCCTGTTTTGGAGCCATTTGGTTCAAGTTTGGCTGAAAAATTAAAGTCGGATCCGAGTCTGCTTGACAAATACATCTTTACTGAATTATACAAAAAGACGCTTACCGATGCACAGCAGTTGGCAACAAAAAACAAATTTTTCTTAAAAGGGTCATTTCAAGCTGGTGCTGGAGGTGATATTAATTTGCCTTTTGGTGTGGAACCTAAATCGGTGACCGTTTCTGCAGGGGGCCAACTCCTTAGTCCGGGATCTGATTTTATTGTGGAAGGGCAATCGGGAAAAGTTAAAATTATCAATGAAGGGGTATTTAATTCGGGCCGCGAATTGAAGATTTGTTATGAGAAACCGGATTTATTTACGAATCAAGTGCGTTCATTACTGGGTACACGACTCGATTATAATTTAGGACAGGATATACATTTGGGTGCAACTGTCCAGCGAATGAGTGAAACGCCACCTGCCTTTTTGCGTCGTGTAGCCATAGGGAATGAGCCGGTAAATAATACGTTGTTAGGTTTTGATGTATCACTTTTGAAGAAATCAAATGGTTTAACGCGAATGCTAGATGCGCTTCCATTCATTTCGACCAAGGAAACTTCAGTCATTGATTTTCAGGGAGAAGCGGCAAAATTACTTCCTAACGTAAATGATCGCGTACAGGGAAATGCCTTTATTGACGATTTTGAGTCTGCTCGGGTGGTTTATTCGATGAGTAGCCAGCCTACCATGTGGAAACCTGGATCTGTGCCAGTAGATTTTTCAGCAGGAACGAATCCGCGTGAACTAGCTTCTAATTTTAAGCGAGCAAAGATTTCAGCATATACAGTAGATGCCAGTTTGTATGGTCAGGGAGGCTTTGCATTAGATGTTCCTGGACTCGATGCGGCGGAGATTAATGCGTATGCCTATGAGCGGGTAGTTACGCCAAAAGGTTTATTTCCCAACAAAGATTTTGCTAATAATATTACGAATTTGCCCATTGGCGTGTTGGATGTGGCCTATTTCCCAGCAGAGCGTGGTATCTATAATTTTAATCCAAATTTGTCGGCCGACGGGCTACTCATAAATCCAAAAACGAATTTTGGGGCAATAACACGTGCCATTTTAGCGGATACTGATTTCGATAATGCGAATGTGGAGCAGATTGAATTTTGGCTAATGAATCCATTTGTTGATGGTGAAACAGGAAAGATTCGCGATGGAATTTTCAATAAAAATAATACCAAGGGAGGTAAATTAATGTTCCATTTAGGGGATGTATCAGAGGATTTTGTGCCTGATGGATATTCAAATTTTGAGAATGGAATTCCAGCGGGGGAGAAGATTATCGATGCGGTTCGAGGTAATGTGGAGAAGACAAATTACGGTATTGCACCCAAGCGCCAGTTTGTCATTAATGCATTTGATAATCAGGGTGGCCGTGCGCAGCAAGATATTGGTTTAGACGGTTTGCCAAACGTGACCACCGAGGCGGGTAACCTATCCGAAACGACTTACTTTAGCAATTATTTAAATCAGACGCGGACGAAAGTTACCAACAGCGCAGCACTGGCGGCTATTCAAAAAGACCCTGCGGGAGATGATTTTGTCCATTATTTGAGCGACTCATATCAAACTACGCCAAGTATTATTCAGCGGTATAAGCAGTATATGGGTTTAGAGAATAATTCACCTAATACGGATAATCCAACAAACGCGATTATTACGGAAGCGAATAGCATGATGCCTGATCGGGAGGATTTGAATAATGATAATACAATTAATGAAGTTGAATCATATTTTGAATATGAGGTTGATTTGAAAAAAGGCATGCAAGTTGGCCAAAACTTCATTGTCGATAAAATCACAGAGGGTGGTGTCGATTGGTATTTGTTCCGAATTCCGATCAAAGACAAGAGTAAGTATAAAGCTGTCAATGGCATTACGGGTTTTAAATCGATTCGATTTTTCCGGATGATGTTGAAGGAGTTTGAAGAGCCTGTCGTACTTCGTTTTGCTCAATTACAGTTGTCGGGCTATTCATATCGTAAGTTTATTGGCCAATTAGACCAAAGAAATGGACAGGATATTCCGGAAACACCGGGCACTGAATTACGTGTGACAAGTGTAAATATTGAAGAAAATGGTCCCGCTTCTAAGGGTGTGAATACGATTCCGTATGTCGTTCCTCCAGGATTTGTCCGTGATCAGGATGTGACTACCATCAATAATGCCCGGTTGAATGAGCAGTCGATGAGTTTATGTGTCGATAATCTTCGTCCGGGTGATGCACGCGGTGTATTTAAAAACACAATGTTCGACTTTATTAACTATAAGCGTTTGCGCATGTTTGTTTCGATGCAAAGTCAAGATGCGAATGTGGGTAATGTGGCTGCCTTTATGCGCATAGGAACGGACTTGACTGACAATTACTATGAGGTTGAAAATGCGAATTTGATTCAGACACAAAAGGGGCAGAGTTTGGACTTAGAGATTTGGCCTATGGAGAATGAGTTTGATGTTGATTTTGATTTATTGAAGCAAGTAAAAATTGAGCGTGACCGACAAGGGAAATCGTTGGATAAGCGATTTAGCCTGATTATGACAAGCTCGACGGGTAAGAAATATAAGATTACAGTGATGGGTCGGCCTGATCAGAGTGCCAGCATGACCCTGATGATTGGGGTGCGGAATCCGGGTGAAAATACACAGAATAAATCATTCTGTGTTTGGGTGAATGAGTTGCGGGCATCAGGTTTTGATCAAACTTCAGGCTCGGCGGCATTGGGAAAAATGGCGGTTAAATTGGCCGATTTAGGTCAATTGACATTTAATGGGGCATTTAAAAACTATGGTTTCGGCGGTGTTCAGTCCAAAATATCGGAACGTTCGCGTGATAACATGATGGAATATGGGATTACAGCTAATTTAAATTTGGAGAAATTTTTGCCTGCTAAATGGGGTTTCCGTATTCCGTTCTTTATTACCTATGATAATCGGGCCATCTCCCCCCAATTTGATCCACTAGATCCGGACATATTCTTGTCGGATAAACCTTTGGGGGATGATTACCGGCGTTTGGTGGAAGATCGTTCTACCCGACAAGGTTTCAATTTCACCAACGTACGTAAGGTTCGGTCTACGTTGGCGAAGCATGCCTATTTATGGGATTTCTCAAATTTCTCCTTCTCGTATGCGCAAGTTGAAATGGTACGATCAAGTGTGTTGATTGATACCTATCGACAGCTTAGTCAGCGGGGAAGTGTCCAATATACGTATGCTGCCAATTCAATTTTCTGGGAGCCATTCGGAAAAACGAATTGGAATTCGCAATGGGTGAGTTTGTTAAAAGATTTTAATATTAATTTAATTCCATCCTCAATTGCTGTACGGGCGGAAATGGACAGATCATTTGTCAAGACCCAATTGCGTAATTCAGATTTCTCTACGCTGGGTGTGACTCCTTTATTTGAAAAATACTGGTTTTTCAACCGACAGTACGCGGTCAATTGGAATTTGACGAAGAGTATGGTGCTGAATTATAACACGCGGGTTAATGCGATTATTGATGAACCCCTTGGTGATATCATTGTGCCGGGTTACGATGATTATGTAATTACAAATATCAAGGCCTTGGGTCGGGCAAAGGAGTTTGACCAACAAGCAGGAATGATTTGGCGCTTGCCATTGCAGAAGTTGCCTTTAACTGACTGGATGAATGCGGATTATACGCATCGCGTGGGGTATAATTACTATGCAAATTCATTGAATATTAGTGATGACGATGGAATAGCTTTTGGTGATATTATTAAAAATACGCGTGAGCGAGGTATTTCGGGTAAGGTAGATTTTGTTTCGTTATATAACCGCATTCGAGCGTTGCGCTGGGCAAATACACCTTCGACTGACAGCAAGAATGTGGCGCGTAACCCAGGTGATGAGGATAATATTTACATCGCCCCTAAAAATGCTTTACGTTCTGTGACGCGTTTATTACTGACTTTACGCGGTATTCAAGTGAATTATTCGATTAATGAATCAACGACCCTGCCGGGATTCTTGTTGCCTCCCGGGAAATTTGGAATGAATGGAAATTTTGGAGCACCTGGTTTTGATTTTATTAGTGGTGGCCAAAGCGATGCCATTCGTTTTAAAGCAGCTGAAAATGGCTGGCTTTCTAAAAGTACGTATCAAAATATACCTTTTACCCAGTTACGTAACCAGCGGTTTACATATACGACGCAGCTAGAGCCCAACAAAGATTTCCGTGTGACGTTAGATGGAAATTATACCAAAGGCGATAATTACCAGGAATTTTATAGACCAGCAGTTTTGGGCGGACCATTCAGGAGTGAGAGTCCATTGCGATCAGGGAATTATTCGATGTCCTTTCTTTCATTTGTTACTGCTTTTAAAAACGCGGAAAGTGTTTTTGAATCGTTTCGGACGAACCGACAAGTCATCTTGGATCGGTTAAATCGTGCGAATTTTGGAGAGGGAGGGGCCTATAATAAAAATTCCCAAGATGTATTGATTCCTGCTTTTTTTGCGGCTTATTCTGGCGTTCCTGCGGACAAGGTCAAATTCTCACCTTTCTATAATTTGCCATTGCCTAACTGGAAAGTGGATTATAATGGCTTGAATTTATTACCATGGATCACGAAGAAATTCAGTTCATTTACCATTACACACATGTATTCAAGCACGTATAGTGTGGGTAATTTTGTGTCTTCATTGGAATATGGTCAATTTGAGAATGACTTCCGGAATTTGACATTGAATAGTTTATTGTATCCATTATCATCTCGATTTGATCCGGTAACTAATAATTTAATTCCAGTTTATGTGATGAGTACGATTTCATTTACGGAACGTTTCTCACCATTAATCGGCGTAAATGCGATTACGAAAAGTCGGGTTACCCTACGTTTGGAATATAATCAAGACCGGAATGTGGGATTGAATTTAGCCAACTCGCAAGTTGCTGAATTGTCCAATAAAGATTTGACCTTTTCGATCGGGTTCACGCGAGCCAATATGTTAATTCCTTTTAAAATTAATGGTCGGTCCGTTCGTTTACCAAACGATTTGCGATTCAATATGAATTTAACCATTCGTGATACGCGAACCTTACAACGAAAATTAGATGCGGAGACGATTGTGACGCAAGGATTTATCAATTTCCAATTCCGTCCTCAATTAAGTTATGCGGTTAGTGATAAATTATCGGTTACAGCATATTTTGACCGCATGATGAATAACCCATTAGTTTCCAATGCTTTTTTCCGATCAACAGCCGCAGGTGGTTTCCAAATCCGATATAGTTTAAGTGAATAATTAGAAAAAACTATTGCATTCACGCGTGATTTTCGTGACCTTTGCAAGCAAAAATACAGTACATATGAATTTTCCAGCAGAACTAAAGTATACGCAAGAGCACGAGTGGATTAGATTAGAAGGTGATATTGCGATTGTGGGTATTACCGATTTCGCTCAAGGTGAATTAGGTGATATCGTTTTTATCGAAGTAGAATCAGTAAGTAAATCGGTCGCTAAAGATGCCGTTTTCGGTTCAGTAGAAGCGGTGAAAACAGTTTCTGATTTATTCTCACCTGTCGCTGGTGAAGTGGTTGAGTTTAACACCGAATTAAACAATAGCCCAGAATTAGTAAATTCTGATCCCTACGGTGCTGGTTGGATTATTAAATTAAAGCCAAGTGATTTAGGCGACTTAGATTCCTTAATGGACGTAGCAACCTATCAAGCATTTGTAGCTCATTGATATTTTAAACCCTGATTTTCAGGGTTTTTTTTTAGTTTAGAAACGACATGCGGATATTAATTAAGCAAGTTACCATTCAAGATAGTCGCTCCGAATTTTTCGGTAAGCGCATGGACCTATTGGCTGAAAATGGGCAGTGGATTGAGATTTCTACCTCGATTCAAGCTTCGGCGGATGTTGTGATTGAGGAAAAGAATGCCTCATGGTCGCCTTCCGTAGTTGATTTGCGCGTTCACCATACCTTACCGGGTGGTGAGTTTCGGGAGGATTGGTCCACATTGCAAGCGGCAGCTTTGCAGGGTGGTGTTTTGGATATGGTTTTATTGCCAACGGGTGAGCCGGTGGCGCAAACGGCTGAATCGATTCAGTTTATTAGGCAAAAGGGTTTCCATGCCATGGCTCCGCTTACCGTGGATAATAAAGGCGAAAATTTTGCGGAGTTATTTGATCTACATCAATCAGGAGCATCGTGGTTTGGCCACGGGGCTGGTTCGTTGCAGCATGTGGATTTAATGGCTAAGTGTCTGCAGTACTTGCAAACCTTGCCGGTAACGGTGGTTTCTCGTCCAGATACCGTTTCTCTATCAATGTATGGTCAAATTCATGAAGGACTTCAGTCAACACTTCAAGGTTTAAAAGGAATCCCTGTTTTAGCGGAAACACTAAGCATCAAACGTGATTTGGATTTACTGAGATATGTGCGCACCCATGACTTTGGTGGGGCCTCTAGCTCGTTTAAATTACATTTCTCTTGCTTATCATCGGCTGAATCTGTTGAATTAATTCGAGAAGCGAAAGCAGAAGGTTTACCAGTGACTTCGGATGTTGCGGTGCACCAACTGGTTTTTACGGAAGCTGCGGTTGCTGATTTTGATACTAATAAAAAAGTTTTCCCTCCCTTCAGAACGGAGGCAGATTTGGAAGGTTTGTGGAATGGAATTAAAACGGGCGTGATTGATGCCGTTGTTTCTGATCATCATCCGATTGAGTTTGAATCAAAAGCGGTGGAATTTGATCATGCATCATTTGGTACGATTGGCCTTGAAACGCTATTTGTCGCTTTTGCGCAAGCTGCGATGGATCGTAAGATTAAACATGCACTCGATTTTATAAGTCTGAAACCTGCTCAATTACTTGGAATTCAGATACCTGAACTCAAAGTAGGTGCGACTTGTCAAGGTCTGGTCTTTACTGAAGAATCTCAAGAACCATATGCAGAGTCGATGATCAAGAGTAAATCCAAGAATAGCTGTTTTCTAGGACATACCTTCGCACATCAAATACATTGTGTCATTCAAGGTGACTCGTTGACCAAAAACTAAGATGAAAGATTTTGTTTCTCAATTGCCTCGCTTGGTTCTAGTTGCCATAGTTACTCTATTTTCATTAATCGCCTATTGTTATATTGTACATGAAAATGGCATTATCCCGTTAGGCGGAAAGAAGGCACCTAATTATGTGTTCATTTTATGCGGACAGGTGATATTAGCGAAATTGTTTGTGGGTAAAAACCGCGGTAGTTCCGTTCACTTTTTGAAGTTGTTTGGTTTTCAATATATATATGTAGTATTTACGGCCGCCTTATCAGCTTCACTTTTGTATTTCTTTTATCAAAGTCCAACTGGTATTTTATGGTTACAGGAATATGTTGGTGGTAGTTTACACGAGTTGGTTCAGTATCAGAAGGCAATCATCCAACAGGAAGGAGCGGCCTATTACACGCAATTGCAAGAAGGTATTCGCGGAATTGATGCGTATAGTATTGCCAAAGATGATTTTAGCCAAAAGTTGGCCTTAGCTTTTTTACCTAATCTATTAATTTCATTATACTTTAAACAATAAATACCATGGATACTCAAAGATCGTCAACAAGTATAATCTTGTTAAAATGGGGCGCTATAGGCGGATTATTGAGCTTTATTTTTACACTTATAACTAAATATAGTGGGTTGGAGGATGACTTTTCGGAAACCTTAGGTTGGGTTACCACAATTGTCACGCTTGTCATTAATGTAACAATTTTAGTTTTGGCTTTGCGGGAGGTGCGTGCTGAAAATGATGGGTTTATGAGTTATGGGCAAGGTTTAGGTGCATCTGCTTTATTGGGGGCTATCTGGGGGCTAATTGCAGGGGCATTTAATTACATCTATTTACAATTTATTGATAATGGGGTAGTTCAAAAGCAACTTGATTTAGCGCGGGAGCGATTGGAAGAACAAGGCTTAACGAATAGTCAGATTGAGGATGCAGAGAAAATCACGAAGATGATGATGGGGCCTGGGGTTCAATTTGTGATTATTGTATTCGTAACTATTTTGTTTATGTTTATTTTAGGTTTGATTGTTTCAGGTGTATTGAAGCGCGAAAAATCTGTTTTCGACGAATAGGTATGTGGGTTATTATTCAAAAAGAATTTAAGGCATTTTTTAGTTCGTTCATTGGCTTAGGCGTCATGGTGGCTTTTTATGTGCTATTGAGTCTGTATGTTTGGTATCTGACTGGAAATATTTTGGAGTTTGGTTTTGCTGAATTAACCGTATTTTTTGATTTAAATCCCTGGTTCTTTTTATTTTTTATTCCAGCTCTTGCTATGCGTTCTTTTGCGGAGGAATTTGAGTTAAAAACATTTGATTTATTGCGCAGCTTGCCTATTTCGATGGAATCGATAACCTTGGGTAAATTGCTAGGTTTGTTTATGGTTGTGATGGTTGTTTTATTGCCTACTGGAGTATTTGTTTATTCGATAGGCCAACTCGGCAATCCGATAGGAAATTACGATGCTTCTTTAGTTGCAGGTGGGTATATCAGTATTCTTTTACTTTGTTTTTCATTTATATCGCTTAGCTGTTTAGCGTCTGCTTTAGTTGAAAAACAAGCACTCGCATTTGTGCTAGGTGTACTTTTCAATTTTGTTTGTTGGCAAGTTCCTCAAGAACTCCCTTCCCTCGAATCTATTTCCCTTTTTGAACACTACCAAGTAATAAGTAAAGGAGTACTAGAATTAGGTAGTATAAGCTTTTTTGTTGGTTTTAACCTAGTTGTTTTTGCGCTGATTCAGTTGCGCTTGAAGTTGAAATTTCGTTAATTTTTAAAATCAACGATGGCTATCTGGTGATCACATAGCCCAATTTCTAAGGCTTCATTCGAAGCTATGAATATCATTTTAGATCTATTTTCGGAGAGTTTGGCGATAAACCATTTTTTGGCTTGTTCGTCTAAATTGGAGGTTGGTTCATCTAGGCAAAGAATTGGTCGGGGAGAAAGGAGTGCACAGGCCAATTTAATTTTTTGCCGCATGCCTGATGAATAATTTTTGATCAATTTTCCCTTTCCTGGGCTTAATTCCATGTATTTTTCGAAGCTGAGTAGGTCTAGTTCGGCAGGTATGAATCCGAGATTTTGAAGAAAAACGATTAATT
>NZ_CBAUBA010000007.1:0-87225 GCF_964796385.1 Aquirufa sp.
ACCGGATGTTGGACATGGGCTTTCACGATGACCTAATGAAAATTACGGGACATTTACCCAAGGTGCGTCAAAATCTGTTGTTTTCAGCGACCATGCCGCCCAAAATGCGCGACCTCGCTCGTAAGTTGATGCAAAATCCTGTCGAAGTAAATATCGCAGTTTCAAAACCCCCAGAGGCCATTGTTCAAGAAGCCTTTGTGGTGTATGAAAATCAAAAAAGTCCTTTGGTGAAACATTTATTGAAACGCCAAGATTATACCCGTGTGATTGTTTTTTGTTCTCGCAAGCAGAATGTAAAATCGTTGACGGCCGACTTAAAGCGTGCACGGTTCTCGGTTGAGGAAATTCATTCGGATTTGGAGCAAGAAGTACGCGAGCAAGTATTGCAAGATTTTAGGAATAAGAAGACCAAGATTTTGGTGGCAACGGATATATTGAGCCGGGGTATTGATATCGATGAAATAGAATTAGTCGTGAATTATGATGTACCGAACGACGGGGAAGATTACATTCACCGGATTGGTCGAACAGCCCGCGCGCAGACAAAAGGTACTGCCTACACATTAATTACAGAAGCTGAGCAACGGAAATTCGCCGCGATTGAACGCTTATTGGAAAAAGAAGTAACCAAATCACCGGTTCCAGAAGAATTTGGCCCTGTTCCAGATTATTCCCCAGAGACAAAAAAGCCTGCTTTTTCAGGTGGAGGTTTCAACAAAGGAGGCAAGAAAAAACCGTGGCGAAAAAAGGACTAATATTCTCCGCCTTCTTCATCACTGCCAACAAGCGATTCCACTAGTCTACCAAAAATCGATTTAATTGATGGTGGTTTTTGCTTCGATGAATTCCCATTTACTGTGCTATACTCAGACTGAGAACTTGTCTCAGGCGCTGAATCATCTGAATTTTCAAGTTGGTCAAAATAAACTTGGACAAGACCTACCGACGTAGCGTAAGATGGGTCCTTGATTTCGTCTGAGGCGGTGGCATTAGGTATGCCGACACGCGTCTCAAGCTCCGTCACTTTTTGGAATAATTCATCGATATATGGTAAGGTTGCACCGCCGCCGCAAAGGACGATACCGCCACGTAATGGGGTGATATTCGTTGTTTTTTGAATTTCAGCAACAATAATTGCTGCTAATTCCTTCATGCGCTCCTCAATAATTATCGCCAAATTCCGTACTGAAACAGGCGTCGGTTTACGTCCCGCCATGCCTGGAATCATGACAACTTCATTGATCTCAATTAATTTTTGTAAGGCAGAACCGAAATTAACCTTGAGTGCTTCTGCATGTTCTAAGGTCACATCAAGAGCCACTTTAATATCTTCAGTTATGCGATCTCCACCCCAGTTTAAAACGGTGGCGTGCTTCAATCGCTTATTTTGAAAAATACTTATTTCAGTCGTTCCACTGCCGATATCCACTAATACAACCCCTTGCTGCTTTTCCTCTGCACTTAAAACGGAACTAGAACTTGCTAATGGACTAAAATATAAATTACCCCCTTTAATGTGATCAGACTCAGCAGATGCTAAGGTTTTTCGGAATAAATCGAATTTATCTTGACGTGCGGTAATCACCATAAAATCTCCTTGCAGTCGTGCGCCCACTTGGCCAATAGGATCCAAAGTTTCAGGCAAAGAACCCACGACAAAACCGATCGGTAATGTGTGTAATACACACGGATTCTTCTCCGAAATTGATTTTTTTGCCTCCTCCGTAATCTCTAAAATCTCCTTTACAGTTACCGGATCGGATGTGTTTTTACGTTGTTTCGTAATCGTATAAGGACTTACATTGATATGACTGCCAGACAAGTTGGATGAGAAATAATACTCTTTAGTCTTCCCGGGAAGTGCTACCGCGATTTGATTAATTGCCTCAGATATAGCGGCTGAAGTTTTATTGATATTGACGATTTCACCATGTAAAATAAAGCCTGTCGTAGTAGCTTTTCCTGTCGCAACAATCTCTAATAAACCTTGTGCATTTTGCTTGCCTGCTACAGCCTTTATAAATGAACTACCAATATCGAGTCCAATGATCAAATCGTTCCGCATAAAATATAATGTATTGTAGAATGAACACGCCCCCAAAAGGCGATTTAGTTTTGAAATTACCTAAAATGACTAATAATCACAAATTACCTGATTCTTATATTTTAGATGTACCCATGAGTAGGTATCCCAACCTTTATTTGGGATGATTTTCTTATAAAATAAAGCTAGCTTTTTGAATTTTGTCTCGATGTGTATCGGCAAACCGAAGTCGATATATGTTTTTCCCATGGTCGGCACCATGATAATGCCGCCATCTTCGGCAACAATAACTTGTGCGATTTGAGCTTTCCAAAATTCATCTTGATGTATGAATTCAAAAAATGGTAAAAGTGTTTTTCCGCGTTCGTCTCGTAGGTCGCGCCGACTATCCTTAAAGAATGGGCCTGAAACAACCAAAATTCGTGGGGTGAACAAATCACTCGTTGCGATTAGTCGGCCTTCTTGCGTGACATACTGATCTCGTAAATTCGAAGCGCCCGTTGTAAAACGCAAAATACGGGCAATAGGGCTATATTCCTTAACTGAAATAGTTATTTTCCCACTAAAATCATAATGCGCTTCACACGATTTTACCAGCGGGATCCGCTTGACACGTTGCTCTAAGAGATGCAACGATATCTCATTCAAGGGCTTATTTAAGAAATAGTCACTCCCCTGATTGGTAACCATCAAGTTAATATCTTGCTTGCCTAATAAGGGTTTTTCATTTTCTGAGTCTAACTTAACTACAATTCCAGTGCAGGTAACATCATTATAGCTAATCTCCTCATAGATGACAGTGGCAATCGCTAATCCCATGAGTATGACGATACTCAGGATCTTTTTTAAACGCTGTATTTTAAATTTTGTGGAGGGACTCATGCTACGAAGTTAAGGCCAATTTACAATCATTCAAAAGCAAGTCGATATCTCCTGCTCCCATCGTGATTAATAATCGAGGTTTTTCCGCTTGCATCCGCCGAATAAAGTCTTCTTTGCCAATGACACACTTTTTTTCCATTGGGATTTTACTTAAAAGCAATTCAGATGTAATTCCGGGAATTGGTAATTCGCGTGCTGGATAGATATCCAACAAAAATATTTCATCAGCAATTGCCAAGCTCTTGCCAAAATCTTCTAAAAAATCACGCGTCCTCGAAAATAGATGTGGCTGGAAAACAGCAACAATTTTTTCATCTGGATATAAGGCTTTGACTGAAGTTAGACAAGCACTAATTTCTGTAGGATGATGCGCATAATCATCAATCATTACATGCTCTTCCGTTTCCACATGGTATTCAAAGCGACGCTTCACACCTTTAAAGGACGCAATTCCTGCTTTTATATCTGCCGGACCCACGCCGTGATGCATGGCTAAGGCACTTGCTGCCAACGTATTTTCTATGTTATGAAAGCCAGGAATGCGCATTGGAATATCCGTTATTTGACCACCTAGGTAAAGCATGTCAAACACCATGCGGTGGTTTTCAATGCGAATATTTGTTGCTTGATAATCCCCTTGATTAATGCCAAAGGTGTAATCTTTTTCATCAGAAACGAGTGTCAAACCTGATTTTTGGATAAAGAATCCACCCGGTTTGATTTGGTCGACAAATAATTGGAACGATTCTAGTACCTGTTCAGCCCCACCGTAAATGTCTAAATGATCTGCATCCGTCGATGTTACGACCGCAGCCGTAGGATGCAATGTCAAAAATGAGCGATCATATTCGTCCGCTTCTACCACGCAAACCATGTTTTCACGTCCTTGATTTGGAATGAAATTTGTTCCATAATTTTGGGTAATGCCACCTAGAAATGCCGTTACATTTTGCTTTGCATGAACCAATAAGTGGGTCAATAACGATGACGTAGTAGTTTTTCCATGCGTACCTGCGACAGCAAGCGTTGGCATTTGTTCCGTGATCCAACCCAAAATTTGGGAACGTTTCCATAAGGGGATGTTGGCGGCCAACAAATAATTCTTTTCAATGTGGTTGGCTGGGATTGCCGGAGTATAAATAAATAAACATGAATCAGGTTCAGTTAGGCAGATTACGGGAATCAGGTCTACAGAATCTTCATAGTGAATGACCATTCCTTCGCTTGATAGCGTGCGCGTTAGCGGGCTTTCGGTTTTATCATATCCAGCAACCGGATATCCATTGTGCAAGAACCAGCGGGCGATGGCCGACATCCCGATACCTCCGATGCCTAGAAAGTAGACTTGTTTTAAGTCGGCCATGGAAACGTTTATGCGCATGCGTTCATTTCGTTTAAGATGGCTTGGGCGATTTCTGTGGCTGCGTATGGTTTACCCATGGCTAAGCTTTGTAGTCCCAGTTCCGTTAATACTTCTGTATTTTTCAATGTCTTTAATACGGTAGGAACCAAATCAGCTTGTGCGTCTTTATCTACGACTAAACGTGCTGCTCCATTGGTAACCAGACTTTTTGCATTTTCAGTTTGATGATCTTCGGAGGCATTTGGGAAAGGAACCAAAATACTTGGTTTGCCTGCCAAACAAATTTCGGAAACACTGAGTGCTCCTGCGCGAGAAACAACTAGGTCTGCCGTTGCATACGCTAAATCCATCTCATAAATAAATGCCGAAACATAGCTTTTGAGTCCTTTAGTAGCCCCGGAGGTCTTTTTTGCCTCATTTTCGAAGGACACCCCTGTTTGCCAAATTAGTTGGACATCTGCTTCCGCAACCTCAGCTAATCCTTGCTGGATGGCCAGATTGATACTTCGTGCGCCTTGACTTCCGCCGATGACCAGGATCGTTTTTTTCTTCGGATCTAGTCCAAAAAACGAAGTGCCTTTTTCTTTTTTCCCAGCCAGGTCGATAAGGTCTTTGCGGACTGGATTTCCGGAGAGTGTCATTTTATCTTTTCCGAAGAATTTTTCCATACCGGGGTAGGCGACAAAAATATGTTTGGCTTTGCTGCTTAGTGCTTTATTGGTGATGCCTGCGAACGAATTTTGTTCTTGAATGTAAAAGGGAATTCCTTTGATCCAAGCGGCAATTAACATGGGTCCAGAGGCATAACCGCCCACACCGATGGCCACATCCGGTTTGAATTCGGCAATAATTTGAAATGCTTTGAGCAAGCTTTGAATCAGCTTAAAGGGAAACAATAGGTTTTTAGCCATGTGCTGGCGGTTGATGCCAACGATCGGTAAACCTTGAATATTGAAACCTGCTTTGGGAACTTTTTCCATTTCCATTTTGCCTTCGGCACCCACGAATAGAAAATCGAGGGAGGGGTCTTGGTCTTTAAGTGCCGTTGCGATGGCGATTGCAGGATATATATGTCCACCGGTTCCGCCTCCAGAAATGATGATTCGTTTGATGCCCACTAAATAACGGATTTAAGGTCTTTTGTTTCCATTTCCTTGTCGCGGCTGATGGATAAAATTAAGCCAATACTAATGGCTGTAAATAAAAGTGACGTGCCTCCCGCAGAAATCATGGGCATCGGTTGGCCCGTTACCGGTCCAGCACCCACGGCCACAAGCATATTAATGAAGGCTTGAATCACAATGGAAAATGTCAAACCCGCTGATAGTAGACCACCTAGGGGTTTACCGCTATAGCGAATAACGGAGGAGCCTCGCCACATAAACCACAAAAATAGGAGTGGAATGGCCAAGCCCATAATGAGCCCATATTCCTCTAAAATAATGGCGTAAACGAAATCCGATTCTGCTTGTGATAAGATGAATCTGTATTGACTATTTCCGGGGCCTTTAGGAATAAGCGCGCCCGTTGCGATGGCGTACCAGCTTCGTTTTAGTTGGTAGTTTTCATCTTTATCCTCTAGGTTTTTAAGGCCATTTGAGTTAGATAATGTCCTTTGTGCATACGTTGCCAAACGTGCTTTTACGGTGGCAGCGCGCTGTCCGATACCGAGTGTAACAACGGAGCCTGCGATAAATCCGACGATGCCCATGATAAGGAATATGGATTTAAAGGGTACGCGGCCAAAGATCATAAGAACAATACTGGTTAAGAAAATTAGGATTGCCGTAGAGAAATTGGATAGCATAACCAAAAAGCAAGTGATACCTATTTGGATTAAAATAACGGTGATTACGCCGATGTTATAGGAACTTTGATCAGCCTGTCGGGTTGAAAATATCTTAGCTAAACTCATGGTTAAGCAAAGTTTAGCCATGTCTGAGGGCATAAAACTGATAAATCCGAGGTCGATCCATCGGCTCGCCCCACCTTTGTTTTCGCCGAAAAAGAAGGCAATTAGGATAAGAATCCAAGAGAAAATCAGGAAGATATTACTGTACTTAGCGACTTTCAAATAGTTTTGGCGCGATATCCAGGACATTAAGGCAAAGGAACCAGCTAATAAAAATATTGATTTCCCAATGTTTAAAATGGGGACCATAGGGCCGCCCATGAACATTTTTCCTTTGGCAGAAAATTGAATGAGTAGTCCAAAAATATTGAGCAAAAAAACGATGAACCAAATTTGGTAGTCGCCTGCTAAGCGGGTTTTGATAAAATTGGTTATTCTAGCTTCCATGAGTTAATCGGTTAACGGTCGCCTTAAATTGATCCCCGCGGTCTTCGTAATTTTTAAATAAATCAAAACTAGCGCATGCAGGAGAAAGGAGTACGATATCGCCTGATTCGCCCCATTGCATACTCGTTGACACGGCAGTTTCCAATGAATCTGTCGACATGATCTGAGGTACTCGGTCGCCAAAATGTGCCATTAATTTAGCATTATCTGTCCCAAGGCAAATCATACCTTTCACTTTTGACTTGACTAAATCGTTTAGGACGTCATATTCGTTGCCTTTATCTACGCCACCAATGATCAAAATTAATTTCTTTTTAAATGAATTTAGCGCATAGAATACAGCGTCCACATTGGTTGCTTTCGAGTCATTGATGAATTGAATTCCATGCCAATTGCCGCAAGGTTCTAATCTATGTGGTGCATTTTGAAACGATCCTAGATTTGCTTGAATATCCGACCAAGCTACGCCAGCTTCGGTAGCTGCTAAAACTGCAGCGGCCATGTTGATGGCATTATGTGGTCCTTGAATCGGGGCAGTGGCTCGTACAATCTTGCCAAACGCAAACTGAATCGCATCATCCGTGATATTTGCTGCGCCAGACGATTTATCAAAATGAATGACCCGCTGGTGCGCTACTGCTGCAGGAATTAATTCCTTGTATTGTTGGATCACTTCGTCGTCTCCCCAATAGATACACGCGGTTTGCGTGTTCGCATTTTGGAAGATTCGAAATTTGGAGTGAATGTAATTTTCGAATTTATAGTCGTAGCGATCGAGGTGATCAGGCGTGATGTTGATGAGTACAGCCACATCCGGTTTGAAATCAAAGCAGCGATCTAGTTGAAAGCTGGATATTTCGAGTACATAATAGTCGAAGGAATCTTCCATTACTTGTTTGGCAAAACTTTGACCAATATTACCTGCTAATCCTACGTTGAATCCGGCCTCTTTGAGCAAGTGGTAGGTGAGTAGGGTTGTGGTTGTTTTGCCGTTGCTTCCGGTGATGGCGATCAATTTTGCTTTTGTGTAACGCGCGGCGAATTCAATTTCAGAAACGAGTGGTATTCCTTGTTTTTTGATTGTTTGTACGAGTTCGCTTTTTTCGGTTATTCCCGGGCTGATGATAATTTCGTCCGCTTTTAAAATTTCGGATACGGTATGCTTTTCGGATTCGAAAGGAATGGCTTGACTGCGTAATTGATCTTGGTAATGTTCTTTTAGTTTTCCTTGGTCGGAAAGAAAAACGCTAAAGCCTTTTGATTGGGCTAGTAATGCCGCGCCAACGCCACTTTCTCCTCCTCCCAAAATGACTATATGGCTCATGCGCGCTGATTTTGACTAAACGTAATTTGGTCACAATTTAGAAAATGTATGTCATTTTTTCAAACGAGATTTGCGGCATCTGATTGATTTTTTACACAAAAAAAAGACCAGCATTTCGGCTGGTCTTTTGATTTTATTGTTGGCTGAATTATACCAAAGCGATACGTTTGAATGACGCGATCGTAAGACCTTTTTGCGTTGATTCTACATATTGACGGATCGTAATAGATGAATCTTTTACGAACTGTTGGTTCAATAAAGTTTGTTCTTTATAGAACTTCTCTAATTTACCTACAGCGATTTTCTCCAACATAGCCTCTGGCTTTCCTTCTTGACGTGCTTGATCTTTTCCAATCTCGATTTCGCGTTCGATTGTTTCAGCATCAACGCCGTCTTTGTCCAAAGCAACTGGCTTCATAGCCGTGATTTGCATCGCGATATCTTTACCTACTTCTTGAACATCGGCACCTTGAACATTTTCGAATGCTACTAAAACACCGATTTTATTGTTGGAGTGAATGTAAGAAACTACTTTTTCAGCTGAGATATTTTCGTAAGCTGCTAACGTGATTTTTTCACCAATTTTACCAGTTAGGTCGATGATGTGTCCTTCTATAGAACGGCCATCAGCTAAAGGCTCAGCTAATAAATCATGTGCAGATGGAGCGTGAGATTTCACAGCAGCATCTAAGATATTTTTAGCTAAATCGTTGAAAGCATCTACTTTTGAAACTGGCTCAGTCTCACATGCAAGGGCGATTAATTTACCGTTTGAATGGTCAGCGTTCATCGCGATTAAAACAACACCTTCATTCGTTTGATTGTCGGCACGTTTCGCGGCTACTTTTTGACCTGCTTTGCGAAGGATATCTACGGCTGTTTCGAAGTCGCCATTGGCTTCTATCAAAGCTTTCTTGCAATCCATCATTCCGGCGCCAGTCATTTGGCGTAATT
Source organism: Aquirufa sp. (assembly GCF_964796385.1). Classification (NCBI taxonomy): domain Bacteria; kingdom Pseudomonadati; phylum Bacteroidota; class Cytophagia; order Cytophagales; family Flectobacillaceae; genus Aquirufa; species Aquirufa sp. The sequence continues at coordinate 8,867 of NZ_CBAUBA010000007.1, forward strand.
TATTAACGTCTGCGGCTGTAATTGACATAATTGGAATATTAGTTATTCTTGTTCTGCTTCTTTTTCATATTTGGCAGCTACCTTAGCTGCTTCTTGTGCATCTGCGTCTAATAAACGTTTTGCTTCTTCCTCTTCTGCGATGCGCGCGTCGTCTTTATCTTGCTTACGCTCAGATAAACCTTCTTCAATCGCTTGGCTGATGGATTTTACGATCACTGCGATCGATTTGTACGCATCATCATTCGCTGGGATTGGGTAGTCAACTAATTCAGGATTAGAGTTTGTATCACACATAGCGAAAACTGGGATACCCAATTTCTTTGCTTCCGATACAGCGATGTGCTCACGCTTCACGTCAATCACGAACAATGCCGCTGGTAGACGTGTCAATTCGGTGATACCACCTAACACACGCTTCAATTTTTCCTCTTCACGCGTCATCATTAAACGCTCGCGTTTCGCAAGAGTTTTCACGATAACTTCGTCTTTTAACATCTTGTCGATGCTTGACATTTTCTTGATTGACTTACGTACAGTCGCGAAGTTTGTCAACATACCACCTAACCAACGGTCAGTTACGTATGGCATCTTTAATTTATCTGCCTCTGTTGTTACGATTTCTTGCGCTTGTTTCTTCGTCGCAACGAACATGATCTTACGACCAGAACGTACGATAGCACGCATTGCTGCAGATGCTTCTTCAAGGCTAGAAATAGTTTTGTTAAGATCAATGATGTGGATACCATTTTTCTCCATAAAGATGTATGGAGCCATTTTTGGATCCCACTTACGTGTCAAGTGACCGAAGTGAACGCCTGCGTCAAGCAAGTCGTTGTAGCTTAATTGTGCCATTTTGGTTGTTTAAGAATGTGAAAAATAAAAATGTGGAAAAGGCATCGGCAACAGACAAGCCTTTCCCACGAACTCTTTTTAACGCTTAGAGAATTGGAATCTCTTACGAGCTTTCGCACGTCCTGGTTTCTTACGCTCAACCATACGAGGGTCACGCGTTAAGAATCCTTCTTTTTTCAAAGGAGAACGTAATTCAGCATCTTGCGTTTGAAGTGCACGTGAAATCGCCATACGAAGCGCTTCAGCCTGACCTTTGATACCACCGCCATCAATTTTGGCTGTAATGTCAAAAGAACCGACCGTGTTCGTTAATGCGAACGGTTGGTTTACCACAATCTGAAGAATCTCAGAAGGGAAGTAATCCGTTAATGTCCGGCCATTAATTTTCATTTGGCCTTTACCTGGTGTCATCGAAATACGCGCTACTGCCGTCTTTCTTCTACCGATTTTACTTGTTATTTCTGCCATTTTAAATGTCCGTTAAAACTTGATTTCTTTAGGTTGCTGTGCTGCATGTGGATGCGCTGATCCTGCGTACACAAATAAGTTATTGAACAAAGAACGTCCTAAACGATTCTTAGGTAACATACCTTTTACAGCTGCTTCAACAACGCCTCTTGGGTTTTTAACTAAAACCTCGCGTGGTGTTGCAAAACGCTGACCACCTGGATACCCCGTGTGACGGATGTAAACCTTGTCAGTCATTTTCTTACCTGTCAAACGAATTTTCTCTGCATTGATGACAATTACTTGATCACCACAATCTACGTGAGGCGTATACGAAGCCTTGTGCTTACCACGAATGATTTTCGCGATTTCTGAGCAAAGACGTCCTAAAATTTGGTTTTCTGCATCTACTACCACCCAGTCCTTTTGAACCGTGGCTTTATTGGCAGAGATCGTTTTGTAACTTAAAGTATCCACTAGTATTAATGTTTAACTGTTGAATCATTTCCACCAAGACCACGGAATTTGCCTTAAGGATTTGATTATGACCTATTTTATCTTTCAAACGGGCATTCAATCGAAAAATGGGAGTGCAAATTTAGAAATTCAAGAACTAATATCCAAGCCTGATTCCAAATTATTTGTGAATAAAAAAAGGAGACCGAGGCCTCCTTCTTCAAAAGTGCTTTTAAACACTAGATACCACTCATATCGAAGGTATCCATGAATGCCGTCGTGAACTTACCTGATTTAAAACCAGGGTCATCCATCAGCTTAATGTGGAATGGAATTGTTGTTTTTACTCCTTCAATTACAAATTCTTGTAAAGCACGCTTCATACGAAGCAACACTTCTTCCCGACTTTGACCACTCACGATCACTTTCGCAATCATGGAGTCGTAGTTGGGTGGAATAGTGTAGCCTGAATATACGTGCGAGTCTATACGTACCCCATGACCACCAGGAAGATGTAAATTTGTGATTTTACCTGGAGAAGGGCGGAATCCATTGGCTGGATCTTCTGCATTAATCCGGCACTCTAACGCATATAATTTCGGGAAGTAATTTTGTCCTGAAATCGGAATCCCAGCAGCTACTTTAATTTGCTCCTTTATCAAATCGAAATCGGTTACTTCTTCCGTAATTGGGTGCTCCACTTGGATACGGGTATTCATTTCCATGAAGTAGAAATCACCGTGTTTATCCACTAAAAATTCGATGGTACCTGCGCCTTCGTAGCCAATTGCGCTTGCGCCTGCGATGGCCGCATTTCCCATTTTAGTACGTAATTCATCTGTTAAAGCAGGAGAAGGTGTTTCTTCACATAATTTTTGGTGACGACGCTGGATGGAACAATCACGCTCGGAGAGGTGACATACTTTTCCAAATTTATCACCTACCACCTGGATTTCGATGTGACGTGGCTCTTCCACGAATTTCTCCATGTACATACCGTCGTTACCAAATGCCGCTGCTGCTTCCATTTTGGCATCGTCCCATAATTTACGAAATTCAGATTCTTCGCGAATAATACGCATTCCACGTCCACCACCACCGGCTGTGGCCTTAATGATGACTGGGTAAACAATTGTTTTCGCTAGTTCAATGGCTTCTTCAACGGTGTCCAATAAGCCATCTGAACCAGGAATGACTGGTACACCCGCTTTCTTCATCGTATTCTTTGCCGTGGCTTTGTCGCCCATTTGGTTGATCATTTCCGCGGAAGCGCCAATAAACTTGATGCTATGCTCGGAACAAATGCGCGAAAATTCTGCATTTTCAGATAGGAAACCATAGCCTGGGTGAATAGCATCTGCGCCAGTCACTTCAGCCGCAGAAATTAAGGCTGGAATGCTGAGGTACGAATCACGACTTGGAGGAGGTCCGATACACACGGCCTCGTCGGCAAAACGAACATGTAAACTTTCACGGTCAGCAGTTGAAAAAACAGCAACTGTCTTGATGCCCATTTCTTTGCAGGTACGAATGATGCGTAACGCGATCTCACCTCGATTTGCAATGAGTATTTTTTTAAACATATAATTTGATTTGTCTGTGTGCATACTTAATCCAAACGGGGTATGCGGCAGGCTCATAATTAAGCTTTTTCTACTACGAATAATGGTTGGTCAAACTCCACTGGGCTTGCATTTTCCACTAAAATTTGCACGATTTTTCCAGAAATCTCTGAATCAATTTCGTTGAATAACTTCATTGCTTCAATCATGCACAAGGTTTTTCCGGGTGCGATTTCTGTGCCAACTTCCACAAAATTACCTTTATCTGGACCAGCTGCACGATAGAATGTGCCTATCATTGGGGATTTGACTGTAAAAAGGTTGTCGGCAACCGGCGCCGCCACTGGAGCAACTGGTGCCGCCGCCGCCGGTGCTGCAGCTACTGGAGCTGGAGTAGCAGCAACTGTTACTACTGGAGCAACCGCGCTATTTTTTTTCACTGAAACTTTTAAACCCTCAGTTTCAATGCTCACTTCCGCTAAGGGAGATTTTGCGATGTAATCTAACAATCGTTGTATTTCTTTCGTATCCATTTCGGTTTATTAATAGGTGACCGTTTTTACTTTGACAAATGTATATAAAATTATTTGACGCGCTCCGCGTATGAATAAGTTCTTGTATCTACTTTGATTAATTCATCTTGCTCAATAAAGATAGGAACCGTAATTGTTGCCCCTGTCTCCACTGTAGCTGGTTTTTTAGGCGAGTTCGCCGTATCTCCGCGTACGCCTGGTTCCGTATACGTAACTTTCAATTCAACAAATGGAGGCAATTCGCAAGAAAGTGCGGAATCATTTTCCGTATTAATCAAAATCTCAACTTCTTGACCCTCTTTCATCAAATCGGCCATGACGCATAGATTTTCATTTAGGAGGATTTGCTCAAAAGACTCTTGGTCCATAAAGTTATAGCCGTATTCGTCTTTGTAAATAAATTGGAATTTTCTGCGCTCAACGCGCACCGGATAGATAGCCACACCTGAGTTAAAGGTGTTATCTAATACTTTTCCAGAGCTCAATGAGCGTAATTTAGTCCGAACAAATGCCGGACCTTTTCCTGGTTTTACATGAAGAAATTCAATGATCGAAAACAAATCGTCATTGTACTTGATCACCATGCCATTTTTAATATCTGCTGTAGTTGCCATTGTGTTTTGTTGATTATTTTGGATCGTATGCCCACGTTATGTAAGCGGAACCCCACGTAAAGCCGCCACCAAAGGCCGCCAAAATTAATTTATCTCCTTTTTTTAATTGACTTTCATAATCCCATAAACATAATGGAATCGTCGCCGCGGTCGTATTGCCATATTTTTGGATATTCAACATAACCTTCTCCTCACCGATGCCCATCCGACTCGCCGTGGCATCAATGATCCGTTTGTTGGCCTGATGTGGCACCAAAAACCGAATGTCATCGCCCACTAAGTCATTGCGCTCCATTATCTCCGCGGAAACATTCGCCATGCGGGTCACCGCAAATTTATAAACAGCTTGTCCTTCCTGACGGATGTAATGTAGTTTTTGCTCAACAGTCTCATGCGTTGGAGGGTAAGCGCTACCGCCACCTTTTTGCATTAAACTTTCACAGCCTTCACCATCAGATTTCAAGATGAAATCTTGAACGCCTAAACCTTCTGTATTGGGCTCCAATAGCACTGCGGCTGCACCATCACCAAAAAGAATACACGTGGTGCGGTCAGTGTAATCAACGATGGCCGACATTTTATCTGCGCCAACGACAATGACCTTTTTGTAACGGCCAGCTTCGATGAATGCAGAGCCAACAGCTAGTGCATTTAAGAATCCAGAACATGCTGCTGCTAAATCGAAAGATGCTGTTTCGTTGATGCCTACCGACTTACAAATCAGATTGGATGCCGACGGAAATAAGTAGTCCGGAGTTACCGTTGCGCAAATCAATAAATCAATTTGCTCAGGAGTTGAATTCGTTTTCCGAAGTAATTCTTCTACCGCTTTGGCTCCCATGACAGAAGTCCCTTGTCCTTCACCTTTTAAGATGCGACGCTCTTTAATTCCTGTGCGGGAGGTAATCCACTCGTCATTTGTATCTACTAACTTTTCTAACTCTTCATTCGTTAGCACATAATCAGGGACGTATCCGGCTACGCCCGTTATGGCTGCGCTTATTTTATTTGACATATCGTATTAGTTGTTTTCGACGGCTGCCTTAATTTTTTGGCAAACATTCGATTTTACTATGTTTTGGCATAATTTAATCATGTTCATAATGGCCTTTGGACTTGAAGCCCCATGGGCAATAATAACATTTCCATTGATGCCAATAATAGGGCTTCCTCCGTAATTCTCGTAATTAGTACGATCCACAAATTCGTTCATCATGCCCTCTTCTTTCATGATGTTGTAAATGGATTCACCCATTTTAAGGACAATATTACCGGTAAAACCATCCGTGACAATCACATCTGCTTTCCCGCGGAAAATATCTTTCCCCTCTAAATTACCAACAAAATTTAATTTTTCGTTTGCCTTCAGTAAAGCATAGGTCGCTTGCGTCAACGTGGAACCTTTTTGCTCTTCCTCGCCTATATTCAATAATCCGACGCGTGGACTTTCAATTCCGCGTGTGGCCGCTGCGTAAGCTGAACCTAATACCGCCCACTGAGCGAGCATTTCAGGTTTGCAGTCGGCATTCGCCCCAATATCCAACATCACCGAATGTGTGCCATCCGTCTGTGGGATAAATCCGGCAATAGCAGGACGCTGAATTCCTTCGATTGTTTTGACAGAGAATAAGGAGCCTACCATCATGGCACCCGTATTTCCTGCCGATGCGAAAATATCGGCTTTGCCCTCCTTTAAAAGCGCAAACCCAATTCCGATGCTGGAATTGGGCTTTTGTGCTAATGCTCGGGTGGGATGTTCTCCCATTTCAATAACTTGATCCGCGTGAATAATACGAATCTGACCGCCCGCATATCCGCGTTCAGCCAATAATGTATTTAGTATATCCGTTGGGCCAACCGCAAGAATAACTGCTTCCGGGGCTAAATTTGAAATCGCTAAAAGAATCCCATCAACTATTGTTTCGGGGGCATAATCCCCGCCCATTACGTCGATTGCTATGTTCATTTACTAGGTGTTTAAATACTAAATCTAAGGACAAAAATAGTATTAATTTTAGTCAATAAATAGTATTTTAACGGGACTTTTTGGCAAAACTCAAAAAAAACTGATTTTTTTGATCCAAGCAAAATTAACGTGCAGAATATCCTTCTACAATCATTTTACCTTTGTAATATAAATTTCCCTCATGCACGTGTGCACGGTGATACAGGTGAGTTTCGCCTGTTTGTGGGTCTACGCCTAAATGCTTAGGAGTTCCGAAATCATGCGCTCTTCTCGTATCACGACGCGTAGTAGAGATTTTTCGTTTAGGATGTGCCATCGTATTTGTTAATTAATTTTATTTTAAATCTTTTAATTTTTGAAGTGCAGCCCAGCGTGGGTCCGTTGCTTCCTCTGCCGACTTCGTTTGATTTGCATCCGCACGATCTGTCGTGTAAATAAATTCATCTCTTTCAGTATCCGTTCCTTCTACTAAAAAACGCGGATGCAATTTCTTCATAGGAACCTCTAACGCAATAAAATCAAATATATCTTGCGATAAGTTTAATTTGGGTTCTTTGCGGTCCAACAAAAATAAATTGTCCCCCATGTCCTCATTGTGGTCTGAATACTTAAAAATAAGTTTCTCATTCACCGCAAGTGCATAATCAAAGAGCTCCAGCGATCGGTCACAAGTCAATTCTATTGAACCCGTAATCTGTAACTGAACTTGAATCATTGAGGCCGACTTCGTTAAGTCAACCGTCACATTAAATGTGCCTTTCTCTACCCAATCCTGCTCAAAAGCTGCAAAAAATGTATCATTCCCGCTAAAAGTGTATTGATACGCTTTATCTTCTAATGAAATTATGGGTATCTGGTACGCTTCTAATACTTTCATGACACGGCTTGTGCTAAAAAAAGGAATGCAAAATTAGGTAAATTTTCGGAAACAGCAAGTAAGACGCTTACCTTTTTCATAAAATCTTACGACCTTTGAACAGATGACCCAGTCGAAAAAATCTTTATGGACGTTTAGTGTAGCCTTTATGGCTTTTGAATGTCTATGTATGGTAGTTTTAATATCATCTACGCGGCTTGATCAAATGACATGGGTGAATTCGCATCATGCACTTTGGGCGGATTATATGTTTCGTTTCTTTACGTCACTCGCTGAGGTTTTCTTGCCGATAGCCCTAGCCATCTATTTTTACAATCGAAAACGAGTTTTTTTTGTCCCTTTTTTGACTTCATATGCCGTCTCTACGCTTATTATTCAAGGAATTAAGCATCTGATTTTCCCGAATGCCTTGCGGCCAATTGCCTATTTTGCTAACCTACATTTATCCTGGTATCTAGTTCCAGGGGTGGACGTTCACACGCAAAATAGCTTTCCCTCGGGACATACTTCCGCAGCTTGGTTTATGTTTTTTTGGTTTGCTTTATTGGGCAAATCGCGTCTTTGGGGACTATTTATGGCACTTGCGGCCATAGGAGTCGCTTATTCACGGATTTACCTGATGCAGCATTTTCCGATTGATGTCACATTCGGTGCGGGGATTGGTTTTTTAAGTTCTGCACTTGTGTATTATTTTATGCTGTATAAACCAAATGAGAATGATGTCAAACATAATGCGTAAACCCTATTTAATGTGGTCGATTATTGGGGCAATCGTGTTTATTCCTTTCTTAGGGGCGTCGCATTTATTTGATTGGGACGAAATTAATTTTGCGGAATCAGCGCGTGAGATGTTGGTCAGCGGTGATTACCTCAGCGTACAAATTAACTTTCAGCCGTTTTGGGAAAAGCCACCCTTGTTCATGTGGCTTCAAGTGTTGAGTTTTCAGTTTTTTGGCACATTTACGGAATCGGCATGGACGTCCATGGAATTTGCTGCTCGCTTTCCAAATGCAATAATTGGCATCGCAACCTTATTAGTCGTTTATCGAATCGGGTCGAAGCATGTGTCCGAACGCATGGGCCACCTCTGGGCATTTTCCTACATGGCAGCCATCACGCCACACGTTTATGCAAGTTCGGGTATCATTGATCCGCTATTTAATCTTTTTATTTTTTCGGGCGTTTATTTGATAAGTCGGTTTTACGCGAATCCCAATTCCTTTCAACCTGCTTTCTGGGCCGGTATATGCATCGGATTAGGTATGTTGACCAAAGGCCCCGTGGCACTTTTACTGTGGGTGTTGACGATTTTTGTTTTTGCTTTGATTCATCGGGCTGAGGTTTTTGCCAATTTCAAACGATTGTTTTCCGGGGTAATATTGGCCGCAATACTGGCAATTGCCCTTTTTGTCACGTGGTACGCCTTGATTGTTTGGCATTTCGGATGGGGAATTTTGCTTGACTTTTTTGCTTATCAAATACGCTTGTTGACGACAGGTGATGCCGGTCATGGCCAACCGTTTTATTATCATTTTTTTGTTTTACTCTTGGGTTGTTTTCCCATTTCGATTTGGGCGGGTCCGCGGTTATTTTCGCGAAATCAACCAGCTAGTTTAAGTCAATGGATGCAAGTTTTGTTTTGGGTTGTGTTGATTTTGTTCAGCCTAGTCAAGACTAAAATTGTGCATTACTCGAGTATGTGCTGGTTGCCATTAACTTATTTCTCTGCGCTCGTTTTGCATGATTGGTCCACGGGAGATTGGACATGGAAGCGTGGGTATACGATTTTTCTAACTTGCGTTGGGGTAATTTTAGCCTTGGTTTTAACGCTTGTCCCTTGGATTGGGATGCATGCAGGCGCTTACAGCGTGTATATCAAAGATGTTTTTGTGCAGGGTAATTTACAAGCTCCCGTTTATTGGGAGGGCTGGGAAGTTGTAATTGGCATGGTTTTGGGGCTTGTGGTGTTAGTTACGGTTTGGCAAAAAAAAATACAATTTAAACATATCATGCGTTTGATGGGAGCTGGAGTTAGTATAATTATGGCTTACATGGCCATAGTCGTTCCCAAAATTGAGGGATATACGCAGGCAACACCGCTAGATTTTTACATTTCGCATGTAGGTCAAAAGGTCTACATCGAGCCAGTTGGCTTCAAATCTTTCGCGCACCTACTGTATTTTCAAAAGCAGGCGTATAGTCCGTCGGGTGAGGAGTTAATGAAACAATCCTCGACAGATCGTCCCACCTATTTGGTGATGAAGACGAATGCCGAGGATCGCTACAAGTACCATCCCAACTTGATTTTGATCAAGGAAGAGAATGGTTTTTTATTCTACAAGCACAAATAGGCTTATTTAAGTTCATTGGGCGTAAAGAAGAAAGCTCCTTCGATTGCTGCATTTGCGTCCGAATCAGATCCATGAATCGCGTTTGATCCTATTGAGCGGGCAAATTGCTTACGAATTGTGCCTTCTGCCGCTTTGGCTGGGTCTGTTGCTCCGATTAGTATTCGAAACTCTTCTATGGCATTTTCTTTTTCCAAGACCATGGGAATGATTGGATTGGAAGACATGTGCTCACAAAGCTCACCGTAAAATGGGCGCTCTTGATGAATTGCATAAAATTTTCCTGCTTCTTCCATGCTCAGGTGCACTTTTTTCATCGCGACGATTCTAAATCCCGCGGCTTCAATTTGTTCAATGATAGGTCCCGTAAATCCATCTACAATGGCATCGGGTTTAATCATGGTAAAAGTTCTGTTTGTTGGCATCTCGTTTTTATTACTTTTCAACAAATTTATCTTTAACTTTGCGAACGCCCAAATCATAAGCACTTTATCCAACTTTATGTCATCAATTTCTGCACTACGTGCTGCCTTAGTTCCGGGCCAACAAGTTATTATTACGACGCATTTTAATCCTGATTCTGATGCCATTGGTTCTACATTAGCCTGGCAGAAGTATTTGATTAAGAAGGGTTTAGATGCAATTGTTGTTGTTCCTTCCGGGTTATCGGCAAATCTATTGTGGATGCCTGGCGCTGCTGATATACTTGATTTTGAAAATATTTTACACAAGGTTCAAATTGACGGATTGATACAGTCGGCGGATTGGATTTTTTGCCTTGATTTCTCGGGCATGCAGCGTTTGCATGGCTTGGCGAAATGGGTCGAAGCGGCTCGTTGCCAGAAGGTAGTTATTGACCATCACTTGGATCCGGAGGATTTTGCCGATTATTATTATCATCGGACAGTTGCGGCGTCTACCTGTGAGTTGATTTTTGATTTGATTCAAGAATGGGGCGACGAAGCCTTAATTGATACGGATATGGGGTCATGCTTATATTCGGGAATTATGACGGATACGGGATCATTCCGACATCCAAATACGACAGCACATGCGCACGAAGTTGTTGCAGCGTTGATTAAAATAGGAGTGAATACAAACGCGGTTCATCGCAAGGTATTTGATTCGGCGAGTTTGCAACGTTTGCGCTTTATGGGTCATGTGCTGGCAAACCGCTTGGAATATTTACCTGATTATCATTTAGCCTTTATGTGGATTACGGAGGAAGATCAAAAACTATTTCATTCGCAACCTGGTGACACGGAAGGCATTGTGAATTATGGCTTACAGTTGGCCGGAGCAATTTGGTCTATTTGTATGATTCAGCGTCCAGATGGTGTAAAGCTATCTTTTCGGTCGATTGAGCCTTTTGCAGTGAACCAATTTGCCGCTACTTATTTTGAGGGTGGTGGACATAAAAATGCGTCTGGCGGACGATTTTCTTCTGGCGGTTTGACAGAAGCGAAGGAAAAATTGCTAGAAGTGTTACCTTTGTACCTTTCTGAAATTAATCGAGTTAAAAATTTATAAAAATAAACAACGAAATCATGCGTAAAATCTTAGGAGTCCTATTTTCTGCTACTGTTTTAATGACAGCTTGTACCAAGGATAAAGTAGAAGTAATTGAAGGAGTAAAAATTCAAATCCACAGTCATGACAACAATGCTAAAAAGTTGAAAGATGGGGACATCATTACGTTTGATTTGGTGATCAAAAATGGCGCTGATTCTGTTTTGCAGGATACGCGTAAGGATGGCCAACCAGGAAAAGGGATGGTTCAGGCACCGCAAGCTGCTCCAGGAGCATTTAAGGGTACATTTGAAAATGGACTTCGTTTATTGTCTATTGGGGATTCGGCCACAATTTTGGTTCCGATCGATAGCTTGGCGAAAACAGTACAAGCTCCATTGCCTCCATTCTTGAAGCCGGGGACTGATTTAAAGTATACGGTAAAGATTTTGAAAGTTCAATCAAAAGCTGAATTTGAAAAAGAAATGGCTGGCCAAGCAGAGAAAGCGAAAGCAGATGCTGCTAAACTACTTGCCCAACAACCTGCTATGATTGATGCATACGTGGCTAAATCAGGTAAGAAATTTACAAAAACGGCTTCAGGATTGCTTGCAAGTATTGAAAAGCCAGGTCAAGGTGCATCGCCTAAAATGGGAGAATCATGGATGGTTAACTACCGTGGCACATTTTTAGATGGAAAAGAATTTGATAAGGGTTCAAATACAGAAATGCCTTTAGGTCAGATGATCCCAGGTTTTAACGAAGCGTTAACTTTATTAAAGGCAGGCGGAAAAGGAGTTTTTGTTATTCCTTCTCAAATGGCCTACGGTGATCAAGGTCGTGGTCCAATCCCAGCTAATTCAGTTTTAGTTTTTGAGGTTGAAGTATTGAGCAAAAAATAAATTGTTGAGGGGGAGATTTGTTCCCCCTTAATTTTGATTGATACGAAAGAAATGTTTTTTTCGTTTAGAAAAGATTATGATAGGTAGTATTCAAAAAGGGTTTTGGGCAATTCTTGCCGTTTGGACGATGAGTTCGTGTTTGTCCAATGTGGAATTAGCAGATGAAGTAAAGGCCAAAGAAAATCAGGCCCAAATTCTAGCTTTTTTTGCGAAACAAAATCAGTCTCCTATTGCGATTGAAAATGGCGCTTATTACGCGCTGACTAAAACAAATTCCACAGGCGAACTAGCCTCCAAGGCAGATACGCTTCAAATGCACTATGAACTTTCAAATTTGCTAACAGGTCAGATTATTGAAAGTCCAAAGGATCCTTTGGTGTATCAATTTGGGTATTTGAATCCCATTTTTGGGCGTTTGATGTCCTATCTAAAGGATGGAGAAGAGGCTGTTATGGGCTTACCGGGCACATCACAATCTTTTGATGGGCTTCCTGCATTTACGCCTGTGAAGGTGGTTATAAAGAATTATTCTGTTCGCAGTCAAAATGATCGTATTGAAGAATATATTGCGGCAAAGAAATATACAGTTAAGGAAAGAACGGCTGATGGCTTACGCTACATTAGTTTGACTCCTGGAACAGGTGACGTTCCTGCGTCCGGGAAAGTAGTTAAATTGAAGTATACAGGCCGTTTATTAAATGGAATTGCATTTGATGGAAATATGGCGCGTACAGATAGCTTCTCTGTGACGATAGGTAGTTCGCAGACGGTTAAAGGCTTTTCAGCAGGTGTTGCCAAGATGCGTCTTGGCGAGCGAGCTGTTCTCGTTTTCCCGTCTTCTCTTGGATATGGTGAAAAAGGATCGAGTACGACCATTCCTGGCTTTACACCCTTAGTTTTTGAAATTTACGTTGCCAAAATTCAATAAAGTAGATGAAATATATTTTTGGTTTAGTATGTATCTGTTCCGTTTTATTTAGTAGCTGTACGCTCGAAACGCCAGAAGACCCTTCGAATAAGAATGAGGTTGAGATTCAAGAATACATCAAGCTCAAGAATTTAACCTTGAAAAAGAGTCCTGAAGGGTTGCACTATCAAACCCCTACTCTAAGAGTTGATGTAAAACCTAAAATTGTAGGCGAGCTAGTTACTTTTCATTACAAAATGAGCTTGTTGGATGGTAAAATAATCGATTCCACTTCCCGAACTAAAAACATTAATCGATCACTTGTTTGGGGTGTCAATACATCTCAATCGCTATTTAGTTTGCCTTTAAGTTTGCTCAATGAAGGGGAAAGTGGTTTGTTTGTAATCCCGTCAGCTTTGGCTTTTGGGAGTTCCCAATTGGGTGATGTACCTGCTTTTTCGGTCATTGTTTTGGAGTTAACAATTGATGCTATTCGAGATGAGGCGGCTCAAATTGCCTTGATTGAAAAAACATACGGTATTGAAAATCCGGAAAGATTGAGTAACGGTCTAGTTTTTAAGAAATTAGTAGCGAATCCAACAGGTGCTGCTGTATCAGCTGATGCGCCTGTTTTAGTAAATTACACGGGTCGTTTGTCTTACAGTTATGTTCATTCAGATGTATCAGGTGCATTTGTTTACAATCCTATTTTTGGGTCGGGGACGTTAGGAACCCCAACGGTCCCTTTTGTCTTGAGTCAAAATAATTTGATTCCTGGATTTACAGAGGCATTGAAAAAGATGCGTGCTGGGGAGAAAGCAGCCGTTATAATTCCATATTCATTGGGTTATGGTACAGCAGGGAACTCGGCGATACCGGGCTATTCTCCTTTGTATTTTGAAATTTCGGTTATTGCGCCCTAGGGATAATGAAACCAATTATTTATTTAGCGACACAAAACAGGCATAAAATAGATGAAATCAAGGATCTCTTAGGAGATCTTTTTGATTTTCGGACGGTTTTTGATTTAGGCTTAGCTTTTGAGATTCCGGAGACGGGAAAAACCTTAACTGAAAACTCGAGGCAAAAAGCACAATATATTGCGCAAAATTTTGGAGGAATTACGTGTTTGGCGGATGATTCAGGATTGGAAGTGGAGGCCTTAAGAGGAGCTCCAGGTGTTTATTCTGCACGCTATGCAGGTGAGCACAAAAGTGATTCGGCGAATATGGCGAAGTTGATGCATGCATTAACTGGCTCGGTTAATCGTCAGGCACGGTTTGTGACAATTTTGACATTGCATCATCAGGGTAAATTTTATGTATTTGAAGGCGAGATACAAGGACATATTGAAGCGGAACAACGGGGATCTAATGGATTTGGATATGATCCTATTTTTGTTCCAGAAGGTCTAACGAAAACCTTCGCAGAGTTGAGTTTGGCCGAAAAAAATCAAATAGCACATCGTGCTCGTGCCCTTCAGAAATTCAAAAAATTTGTTTTGGATGACCAGATTTTTGAGGGACATTGATCAAATTGAAATTTAGTAAATATAACTACAGGATGATTTTGTGTCGCAATAGCCGTTGGCTAGTGTTTATTTTTCTACTCCTCGCTTCCCATGTAAAGGCTCAATTTGTCTATAAGGGATTAGTAACGGATGCAGATTCGGGAGATCCAATTCCCTTTGCGTCTGTAGGAATCAAGGGGGTGAATAGCGGAGGTAAAACTAATTTTCAAGGGGTTTATTCCTTTCAATCTAACGTAGCTGCTGATTCTTTGTTTGTTTCGATGGTGGGGTATACCCGACGGGTCAAATCAGTTTCTAAATCTCCCGGCATAAATGAAGTAGATTTTCAAGTAAATCCCAGTTCATCCAATTTATCAGAGGTTAAAGTGTATTCGGGAGAGAATCCTGCTTTTCGTATTTTACGAGCGGTTCAGGCACAGAAATTCCGCAATGATCGGGTCCAACTCTCGGCCTATGAATATGATTCATACGCGAAAATGGAGTTGGATGTGGATAATATTTCCGAAAAGTTCAAAGGGAAAAAAGTGATGCAAGCTATTGCTTCGTCAATTAAAAAATTTGAGCAGCAGGCCGGAGAAGATGGTAAGTTGGTGATTCCCACCTACATCACGGAAACTGTCAGTAAATTTTATTACCTCGAATCGCCTCGTCGCCGCAGAGAGCATATTTTAAAAACAAACATCAAAGGAGTGGGCATGGGCGATGGGGGACTTATTTCCCAACTTGTTGGCGGAAATTTGGTGACGAATTATAATTTTTATCAAAACTTCATCAGCTTTTTTGGTAAGGATTTTGCTAGCCCGATTGGGGAACAATGGAGGCAAACGTATCAGTATTTTTTGCTAGACACGGTACAAGTAGAAGGAAGGGTATGTTATCAAATTGAATTTGAACCCAAAAACGCCGCAGATTTAACGTACACTGGTCAAATGTGGATTGATACAACGCACTTTGCTTTAACGCAAATTGACGCCACCGTGGGGAAAGCGGCCAACCTTAATTTTATTGAAAAAGTAAAGATTTCGCAAGAGCTTGAGCAAACATCTGATGGCGTATGGTTGCCAGCGCGGACACGTTTCTTGATTGATCTTGAGGAAATTTCGAAGGGCTCTGCCGGGATGTTGTTGAAGATGTATATCTCCAATAAAGATTTTGTGATCAATAAGCCGCATCCGTTAAATTTTTATGATCGAACATCCGAGGTGGCGGAGGATGCGCGGGATGCGAATCCAACATACTGGAAAAATGCGCGTCATGAGTCGCTAAGCCGACAAGACTTAGTTGCTTTTTCGATGATTGATTCGGTGAAGTCGGTGCCCGCCGTGCGAACCTACGTGGAGATTGCTGATGTCGTACTGGGTGGTTATCGTAAGTTCAATGATATGGATGTGGGGCCCTACATTTCAGGTTTGGCAATGAATCAAGTTGAGGGGGCTCGGGTGCGCTTGGGTTTTCGGACAAATGCGCTATTTGATTCAAGTTGGATTTTTAGAGGGCACGCCAGTTTTGGTACCAAGGATTTGATTCCCAAATATTCAGGGGAGGTGAATTATTTATTCTCCAAAAGTAAATGGACGGTGGCTGGAATCAAGCATAGTTATGAATTAGAGCGTGTTGGATTAACCCCAGATCTGATTGGAGACAATAAATTATTTTATGCATTTACGCGTTGGGGTTCATTTTCGGGGGCATTTTTTAGGAGAGACTCGGAAGCATTTTTTTCCACTGAATTTATTCGGGGTTTTCGGTTAACTGGCTCCATGAACATGCGTTCCTTTGATCCCTTATTCCGTTTTCAATACCGACTCCAACCCGAGTTAGGAATGGAATCGCCCGTGCAGGATCATTATAATTATACATTTTTTACACTAGAGGCACGTTTTGCTAAAAATGAAACCTTTATTTTAAATGGGAATGAGAAAGTCACGCTGGCTACCCGCCGCATCCCGGTGCTTACATTTCGGTATCAGCAAGGCTTTAGGGGCTTATTAGGTGGCGATTTCAACTATCAGCGATTTACAATTAAAGCATACCAAACGTTTAGATTCGGGAAATACGGTCGATCAGATTACACGCTATTGGCCGGATACACCCCTTCCAATCTTCCTGCGCCGCTCTTATTTCCACATTTGGGGAATGAGACATTTATGTTTGTTCGGAGTGCATTTTCCACCATGAACTATTTTGAATTTGTCAGTGACCGCTTCGCTTCGTTGCAATACAATCACAACTTTGAAGGTTTATTTTTCAATCGGATACCCCTCATTAAAAAATTAAAATGGAGGTTTATTGCGAGCGCAAACGTGCTTTATGGTAGCCAACGAACGTCAAATCGAGAGCTCATGAAAGAGGTTAATCGGCCTATGGACTCGCGCTACCTGGATCGCTACGATTTTGATTCCTTGGATCCTAAAAAAGCTTTTGTTGAAGTGGGTTACGGAATCGATAATATTTTCAAACTTTTTAGATTGCAAGCATTCCATCGGTTGAGTTACTTGGATCATGGTAATCCAGATCTATTTCGTTTGATGGGGTCGATAAATTTTCACTTTTAGTATATTATAAAGACCAAAATTTAAACTTTTCAAGAACTTTTTTCAACTATTTGATTTTGGCAGATTAGCAACCTATATTTGAATTGACGCTAAATAGCGATTTTATTGCCGATTTATGATTTTAATTATTACCGGTCTTTCTTTATTGAGTTATTTACTAGGATCTATTCCCACGGCTATTTGGTATGGAAATACGTATCATGCCATTGACATTAGACTCCACGGGAGTGGAAATGCGGGTGCGACCAATACCTTTCGTGTATTAGGCAAAAAAGCAGGTTCTATTGTGTTATTTGTTGATGCGCTCAAAGGTTTTTTGGCCACCAGTCTAGCTTCTATTTTGTTTTACATGCACCAGGTCGACTGGCAAACGTGTGTGATGCTTAAAATATTTTTCGGTTTCCTTGCGATCATCGGTCACTTGCTTCCTGTATTTTGCAATTTCAAAGGAGGAAAAGGTGTGGCAACCACCTTGGGTATGGTGCTTGCTTTGCACCCAGAAGCAGCAATTGCCAGTATTTTGATATTTTTAATTGTTTTTGGGATCTCTCATTATGTATCCCTTGGGTCAATGGTTGCCTCTATTTTATTTCCGATTTTACTTAGTTTAGGTGTTTTTGGACCTGTGGAACCTGCGATAATTTACTTTGGTGTTTTCATCGCCGTACTCGTTGTTTTTACGCATCGAATGAACATTGTTCGAATTTTTCAAGGTACCGAAAATCGTATGTACCTTATCCCCGCTAAAAAGTAAAGCTTGATTTTATTTTTTTATATTTGTTGATGGAATGTACATTCGATTCCGCCGACAACCCATGAAAAATACACAAGATTTTATACAGGCCAATCACGATCGTTTTTTGGCAGAATTACTAGAATTTTTACGTCTTCCATCCATTTCTGCTGATCCAGCATATGCCGATTCTGTTCGTCAAACGGCCGAATGGGTCGCTGAAAGTTTACGTAAAGTAGGAGCTGATCATGTGCGTTTGGAAGAGACGGCTGGTTTTCCAATTGTCTATGGGGAGAAAATGATTGATCCTGCTGCGCCTACTGTTTTGGTTTATGGCCATTACGATGTCCAGCCAGCTGATCCCTTACATTTATGGGACAATCCCCCATTTGAGCCAATTATTAAAGACGGGAAAATTTTCGCACGTGGTGCTTGTGATGACAAGGGTCAAGTTTTCATGCACATCAAAGCCTTCGAGGCGATGCATGCCAGCGGTGAGTTGACCTGCAACGTTAAATTTATGATCGAGGGTGAAGAAGAAGTAGGATCTGATAATCTAGGTTTATTCGTTTCCTCAAACAGAGCGTTACTAGCCGCTGACGTTATTCTCATTTCAGATACGGCCATTATTGCCAATGATACCCCGTCGATCGATGTGGGTTTACGTGGTTTGAGTTACATGGAGGTATCGGTTCAAGGGCCTAATCGTGATTTACATTCTGGCGTATATGGAGGAGCGGTTGCGAATCCAATTAATATTTTATGCCAAATGATTGCTTCGCTGCATGATGAATTTAATCGCATCACTATTCCAGGATTTTATGATGAAGTACTTGATCTGAGTGCGGCAGATCGAGCGGCGATGGGACAGACCCCATTTGATTTGGATGCGTATCAGAAAGATTTAGGGATTCAAACGGTTTATGGTGAAAAAGGGTATTCATCGATTGAGCGTGCTTCAATTCGGCCTACTTTAGACGTGAATGGTATTTGGGGTGGGTATACGGGCGAGGGAGCCAAGACGGTTTTGCCATCGATGGCTCATGCAAAAATTTCCATGCGATTAGTGCCTAATCAGCGTTCTGAAGAAATTACGCAATTGTTTACGAAGCATTTTTTGTCGATTGCGCCAAAAGGGGTGAAAGTGACAGTTAAAGCACACCATGGTGGAGAGGCATATTTAATGCCAACCGATAGTATTGCGTTTCAAGCGGCATCAGATGCGTTAGCGACGACGTTTGGGAAAGAGCCCGTTCCTACACGTGGAGGGGGTAGTATTCCTATTGTTGCCTTATTTGAGAAGGAATTAGGTATGAAGTCGATACTGATGGGATTTGGATTAGATACGGATGCAATTCATTCGCCAAACGAGCATTACGGCTTATTTAATTTTTATAAAGGAATTGAAACGATTCCACATTTCTTTGCGAATTTGGCAAAATTATCGAACTAACAAATGGCTGAAAACTTAACTTTGCTGGCGACGGAATCAGCTTCTCATTACGAAGACTTAGATAAGCAATCGGTAGACACGCTTTTGCGCCAAATGAACGCTGAAGATAAGACGGTGCCTCTTGCTGTTGAAAAAGTCATTCCAGCGATTGAGGCTTTGGTTAATCAAATTGTACCTCGGATGGAGCAAGGGGGTCGCTTGTTTTATATTGGTGCGGGCACTTCAGGCCGACTAGGAGTTGTGGACGCTTCTGAATGTCCACCTACGTATGGTGTGCCATTTGATTTAGTGATTGGTATTATTGCAGGAGGGGATGGAGCGATTCGCAAGGCGGTGGAGAATGCGGAGGATGATCCGGATCAGGCATGGAAAGATATGGAAGCGTTTGGAATTGGTCCTTTGGATACGGTGATTGGGATTGCGGCTTCTGGTCGGACACCCTATGTGGTGGGTGGATTGAAGGCGGCCAATGCGCACGGAATTTTGACTGGATGTATTGTTTGCAATGGTGGAAGCGTGATTGCTGCGGAAGCTAATTACCCTATCGAGGTGTTGGTTGGCCCTGAATATGTCACAGGAAGTACGCGCATGAAGTCGGGAACGGCACAGAAATTAGTGTTGAATATGCTTTCGACGACGGTGATGATTCGGTTGGGCAAGGTGCGGGGAAATAAGATGGTTGACATGCAATTGAGCAATCACAAATTAGTTTTGCGTGCGATTCGGATGGTATGCGAGGCTACGGGTGTGTCGGAGGAAATAGCAGCAAATTTGCTTGAAACCCATGGAAGTGTACGAAATGCCGTGGATTCTGTGAAAAAGGGATAGTAAATTAGATTTAATCTATTAATTTGCGATTCAGATTACAAATGCTTAGTAATTAAATTGGCTTAGGCCTGAGTGTTTAACGAATTATACTATATGAAAACTTACTCTAAATTAATTATGTCTGTGGCGTTAGCTGCTGTTGCCTTTGGTTTCGAAGCGAAAGCGGAAGATTTTCCAGCTGATATTAAGCCATTAATGCAAAAATATACGTGTTTTGCTTGTCATAAAGTGGATACGCGTTTAGTGGGCCCTGCTTATAAGGATGTGGCAAAAAAGAAATATTCCGTGGATAAGATCGTTGCCTTAATTGCAAAACCTCAGCCGTCTAACTGGCCAGGTTATCCGCCAATGGCTCCAATGGCTAATGTGCCCAAGGAAGATGCGGTGAAATTAGCGAAGTACATTAATTCTTTGAAATAGGAATTTAAACTCTTTCAAATCAAAAGACCTCGAAAAAATTCGAGGTCTTTTTTTATAAAGTTTTGATCATCCAGATATCGCATCCGTCATGTCCGCTGTTGCCTAATGGCCCAGGTAGGTCCATAAATCCCAATTTTTTATAGATGGAAACAGCTTTGGATAGTTCGGGCATGGACTCGAGATAGACGTGGGTAAATCCATTTTCTTTTGCCCAGTTCATGGACTTTTCGAGGAGTAATTTGCCTAAACCTTGTCCACGGGATGATTTATCAATGTATAGTTTAACGAGTTCGCAGGTGCCGTCTGGCAGGTTTTCTGTGGGGAAAATGCCACATCCACCAAGTAGCTGATCTGCTTGTATAGCCACAAAATAGGCTGAGCCTGGCGTACGAAAAAGTTCATGCAGAGCATCTGTCGTAGGGTCGAAATAGACCGTTCCCGGTTTATTTGCACCAAATTCAGCCAAGGCTGTTCGAATAACCTGTGCGAGTGCGCGATTGTCTTCTGGGGCAATGGCTCGTATTTGGATAGCCTCCTGCATGTGCGGGAATTACTTAGCTTTTTTATCGGCCTTTTTTGCGGCTGGTTTTTTCACTTCTTTTACTTCCTTTTCTTCTTTTTCAGCTTTAGGTGCTTTAGCAGCTTTGGCAGGGAAAAGTTCGGGAACGAATGTGAATAAAATTAGGTACCAATTAAGGATTTTCTTGATATCGGAAGCGAAAACGCGATCAGCGTCATAATTAGGAACTACTTCGGCAAGGGCGGCATATAGTTCGGTATCGTTCGCTTTTTTAGGCTCTATTGGTAGTGTGCCATTGAATTTAGCATGAATTTGCAAAAACAAATCTGCTAATGGAAGTGTGCTGTCTTGGTGATCTGCCAAATAAAGCGAGATGTCTTTCAATACGGAGATACGTGTTTGGCCGCTAACCACTGACTTTTGTTTGGCAGCGTCAAGGGTTTCAACGATTACACCGGTTCTTGTTGGCTTTAACACTTTAAATAACCCAGGTTTACCAGAGATGTGGGCAACTTCATTCAATAATTCCATGTATGTTTAGCTAATGATGGGGGCAAAAGTATTAAGATTTACCTACTTTATAGGGAGATGATTTAATTAATTCATCAATGCTGGCTAAAATTTCTTCGCGACCTACATGTTTTTCAGCCGAGGTAATAAAGAATTTAGGTAGTTCGTCCCAACTTTCAAGCAAGAAATTGGTGTAGGCATCTACGCTTTCGTTTACTTGTTTTTGCGACAGTTTATCGGCTTTGGTAAAAACAATGTAAAAAGGTATTTCAGCCTCGACCATGCGATTCATAAATTCGATGTCCACAGCTTGTGGCTTGAGGCGGATATCAATTAATACAAATAGGCAGGTTAAACTTGCGCGGTTGGTCAAATAGTCAAAGATCATTTTCTCAAAATCCCTGCGCTTTTCTTTACTTACTTTGGCAAAACCATATCCTGGCAAATCGACTAAGTACCATTTGTCGTCAATCATAAAGTGATTGATGAGTTGGGTTTTGCCGGGAGTCTGTGATGTTTTCGCCAAGCCTTTGTGAAAGGTAAGCGAATTAATCAATGAGGATTTACCCACATTTGATCGGCCAATGAAGGCAAATTCAGGGAAGCGAGCAGGTGGACAATTCTTAAAATCGGTGTTGCTTGTAATAAAGCGCGCGGATAGTTGGGCCATGGTGGGGGCAAAGGTAAGAAAAAAAGGCCGAAGTCCGGAGGGGTGTAGTCCGGAGGGGGTTAGTCCGGAGGGGGTTAGTCCGGAGGGAGGTAGTCCGGAGGGGGTTAGTCCGTAGGGAGGTAGTCTGAAGGGAGGTAGTCTGAAGGGGGTTAGTCCGTAGGGGTGAAGTCCGTAGGGAAGGAGTCCGGAGGAGATAAGTCCTGAGGCTTAAAGATACTTTACTTCGTTTCGGTTAAGAGATCGAGATAGACCATTTAACATTTTTGAGATTTCAATTAAGCTATTATTGCATTTTATATATTCCTCCGTGGAAACATAGTTAAGTTTCAATGCCAGATAATTCATTGAACGTACTTCACTTGCGGAGCCTAATGCTATAAATAAAAACCGTTTAAACTCTTTATCCGAGCTTCGGTCAAAGCCCTCAGCGATATTATTTGCAAGCGATATTATTTGCAATTGAAACTGATGCCCTTTGAATTTGATTTTTAAACCCCCTATCCTGATTCTTTTCAAATAGTTTGTAAACTATAATTGCTAAGTCAATAGACTTTTGCCAAACAAGTAGGTCCTCAAATTTAGAAACACGCATACGTTTATTTATCAAACGATTTTTCTGCTTTCTATTGTATCGACAAACTGATATCCCTTCGGACTTCGGACTAATCCCCTCCGAACTCTCTTCCTTCGGACTATTTTCCTCCGGACTCTTTCCCTGCGGACTATTTTCTTTTACCTTTGTGCTCGATATGGAAAAACTTCAAAACGACCTCCTGCTTCGTGCCGCGCAAGGCTTACCTGTAGAACGTGTCCCTGTTTGGGTGATGCGACAAGCGGGACGGATTTTACCTGAGTACCGAGAAGTACGTGCGAAAGCCGGTTCATTTATTGGCCTAGCCACGAATCCGGAACTAGCAGCCGAGGTGACTTTACAACCGGTCGACCGGTTTGGTGTAGATGCTGCGATTATCTTTTCCGATATCCTCGTTGTTCCAGAAGCGATGGGCTTGCCCTATTTGATGGAGGAACAAAAAGGACCGGTTTTTCCAGAGGTGATTCGTTCCCAAGCAGATTTAGCCAAAATTCGAGACGCAAATCCCGAAGAAGATTTAAAATACGTTTTGGACGCCATTAAAATCGTCAAAAAAGAATTAGCCGGGCGCGTTCCGTTAATTGGCTTTGCCGGTGCACCCTTCACCATTTTCTGCTACATGGTCGAAGGAAAAGGTTCGAAAACATTCTCACAAGCGAAAAAAATGCTTTACGCAGACCCTGCGTTAGCGCATGCCCTATTGCAAAAAATTACAGATTCGACCATTGCTTATTTGAAAGCACAGGTAGGGGCAGGGGCCAACTTACTTCAAATCTTTGACTCGTGGGCAGGAATATTATCCCCAGCTCAATACAGTACTTTTTCTACTCCTTACCTGAAGCAAATTTGTGATGCTATTTCGGATGTTCCCGTAACACTTTTTGCCAAAGGAGCTTTCTTTGCCCGTGCAGAAATGGCCCAATTAAACTGCGCGACCATTGGCCTGGATTGGAATATGGATATTGAAGAATCACGTAACATTGTGGGCCCCAATAAAACCTTACAAGGCAACTTAGATCCGTGCGCGCTATATGGTGATTTCAAAACAGTAGAGGCGGAAACGAAGGCGATGTTGAGGGCTTTTGGTACGCAGCGTTATATTGCCAACTTAGGTCATGGCGTTTATCCAGATATTCACCCCGATAAAGTTCAGTGTTTCGTGGATACGATTCAAAATTACCAAGCATAAAAAAAGGCCTCGCGATGAACGAGGCCTTATCATTTATTTAACCGAATAATTTGGCGCTTCCTTAGAAATACTCACATCATGTGGATGACTTTCTTTCACCCCAGCAGATGTAATTTTAACAAATTTGGCTTGCTGCATAATTTCAATAGAAGAAGCTCCGCAGTATCCCATGCCGGCTTTTAATCCGCCGACCATTTGGTATAAAATCTCAGTCACCGAACCTTTGAAAGGGACACGGCCCACAATTCCTTCCGGAACTAATTTTTTAATATCATCTTCCGCATCTTGGAAATAACGATCTTTCGATCCATCTTCCATGGCCTCCAAAGAACCCATCCCACGGTAAGATTTAAACTTACGTCCCTCTAGAATAATCATCTCACCAGGTGCTTCATCCGTACCCGCCAACAAGGATCCAATCATGACCGTACTTGCGCCACCAGCAATTGCTTTGGCCACATCACCCGAATAACGTATTCCACCATCCGCAATAACCGGCACATCAAATTTCGCTAATGCCTTCGCTGCTTCATAAACGGCCGTTAATTGAGGCATACCCACACCCGCAATAA
The DNA here is from genome assembly GCF_964796385.1 of Aquirufa sp. Lineage (NCBI taxonomy): Bacteria > Pseudomonadati > Bacteroidota > Cytophagia > Cytophagales > Flectobacillaceae > Aquirufa > Aquirufa sp. The sequence goes on from NZ_CBAUBA010000007.1 coordinate 33,413, forward strand.
TTCGCGTCGTACAAATACTTCCTGGACCCACACCCACTTTGACCGCATCCGCGCCCGCTTTTGCCAAGGCAAGGGCTGCTTCACCCGTGGCAATATTCCCCACAATAACGTCCAAATTTGGAAATGCTTTTTTGACCGATTTCAACGCGTCGATTACCCCTTTGGAATGCCCATGAGCCGTATCAATGGAGATAACGTCAACGCCCACAGTCACTAAAGCTTGTACCCGATCGAGTAAATCAGGTGTAACGCCCACCGCCGCTCCAACACGCAAACGGCCTAAGGAATCTTTGGATGCCAATGGGTGAGATTTACGCTTCAATATATCTTTGTAGGTAATCAAACCTATCAACTTGCTGTTTTTATCAATGATCGGAAGTTTTTCGATTTTATATTCTTGCAATATGCTCTCAGCTTCTTCCATGCTGATTCCTTCTTTGGCCGTGATCAAATTGTCTTTGGTCATTATCTCGGCCACCGGGCGCGAAGTTTGCTTTTGGAAACGCAAATCGCGGTTAGTTAAAATCCCCACTAAATGACCATTGTCATCAATCGCAGGGATGCCGCCAATTTTAAATTCTTTCATGATGCGTTGCGCATCACCCAAAGTTTGATCGTCTTTTAACGTAACAGGGTCAATGATCATACCAGATTCAGATCGCTTTACTTTGCGAACCTGTGCAGCCTGCTGATCAATCGTCATGTTTTTGTGAATAATACCAATTCCCCCTTCTTGCGCTAAAGCAATGGCTAGAGCTGCTTCTGTCACCGTATCCATCGCAGCTGAAACAATGGGAATATTTAAGGAGATGTTTCGTGTCAAGCGTGATTGTGTACTTACCTCTCGAGGTAAAACCTCCGAATACGCGGGCAACAACAATACGTCATCGTACGTCAAGGCCTCAAAAAGAAATTTATTGGAATCAAGCATAGCAAATCAAGATATGGAGCATGTAACTACTCTTATTTGCCGGACAAAATTACATGATTTTTTTGGATTTTGAGCAATCTGAGTGAAAAATCATTTTAATGAAAGTTGACACTATATTTTATGGATTTTTACCAAAGTATTTTTGTGAAAAATTCTTCTATTTTAGATTTCTGTGCGTAAATTGCGGCTTCATTTTAGTAGGCCTTATATGAATTATCAACCACAGGACTTTCTTCCCGTATTTGTTCAATTACTTGCTGCATTAGCTTTTATTGTTGCCACGATGGTTGCCACGCATTCGTTGGGCCCGAAAAGGCATTCGGCTAAGAAAGATGACACATTTGAGTGTGGTATTGAGTCGGTGGGGGATGCGCGTACGCCGATCTCGGTTAAGTATTTCCTGGTAGCCATTTTATTCGTCCTATTTGATATCGAAATTGTATTTATGTATCCATGGGCCGTTAATTTCAAAGAATTATCTTGGACCGGATTTTACGATATGCTTGTATTTATGGGCTTGTTGTTAATCGGTTTTATATACGTTATCAAAAAAGGAATTTTAAAGTGGGAGAAATAAACAATCCGGTTATGGGTTTGTTTTAAGAGTTCAACAACTAAGTAATATGAGTGATTCATCAACAGTAAACGTCGCAGAAGCGCCTCCTGGAATAGAGGGAGCAGGTTTTTTTGCAACAAGTTTAGATAGTTTAGTTGGCCTAGCACGTGCCAACTCCCTTTGGCCATTACCTTTCGCTACCTCATGTTGTGGGATTGAATTTATGTCCACCATGGCATCTCATTATGATATCGGCCGGTTCGGTGCGGAGCGTTTGAGCTTTTCTGCGCGTCAAGCCGACGTGTTGATGGTGATGGGTACGATTTCTAAAAAAATGGGACCAGTGCTTAAGCAAGTGTATTTACAAATGGCCGAGCCACGTTGGGTATTATCTGTAGGTGCCTGCGCTTGCTCAGGTGGCATTTTTGATACCTATTCAGTTTTGCAAGGAATTGACCGGATAATACCAGTGGATGTTTATGTGCCTGGTTGCCCACCACGTCCCGAGCAAATCTTAGATGGCTTTATGCAAATCCAAGAATTAGCCAAAAAAGAAACTACACGCCGCAGAAACGAGCCTGAGTACAAGGCGTTGCTGGCCTCATACGGTATCGAATAATAACATGGAAAACCAACAAATCACAGATGCGCTACTTGCTCAATTTGGGGCAGATGATGTTTTTGGCATAGGCGAATCGCATGGGATTTTACAAGTGACTACGACGGTGGAGACCATCGTTCCGATGATTCACTTTTTATATGCGCATCCGGTATTTAAATTTCAGTTTTTGACTGACTTAGCAGGGATTCATTTTCCAGATGCGAAGGGGCAAGAACTTGGGGTGATTTACCACTTGCACAGTTTGGAGAATAATGTGCGTCTGTGGATTAAGGCGTATGCGCCTATTGAAGCACCACATTTCCCAACGATCACCGACTTATATGCATCAGCGAATTGGATGGAGCGTGAGGCGTTTGATTTTTACGGGATCATTTTTGATGGCCACCCGAATTTGACACGTATCCTGAATATGGATGAGATGGATTACCATCCGATGCGTAAAGAGTATCCATTAGAGGATGCGACGCGTCACGATAAAATTGATGAATTATTTGGACGATAATAACTAGACATGTCTGAAATAGCCTTAGTACAAAACCCCAACGTTGGTTTAGATAAGACGCAAAAAGGCGGTCCTTATGTAAATGAGCTTTCTACGCTGAATTTGGGGCCTACACACCCTGCAACCCACGGGATTTTCCAAAACATTTTAACGATGGATGGAGAAACAATTGTGGACGCAGAACAAACGGTAGGTTACATCCACCGCGCCTTCGAGAAAATCGCAGAGCGTCGCCCTTTCTACCAAATCACCACCTTGACGGATCGGATGAACTATTGTTCCGCGCCGATCAACAACATGGGCTGGCATATGACGGTCGAGAAATTATTGGGCATTGAAGTTCCAAAGCGTGCGCAATACATGCGTGTGATCATGATGGAATTAGCGCGTTTAACGGATCACATTGTTTGTAATTCCATTCTTGCAGTAGATACGGGAGCCTTGACAGGTTTCTTGTATGTGTATCAGTGGCGTGAATTTATTTATGAGATTTATGAGGAGATGTGCGGTGCACGTCTGACAACAAATATGGGTCGTTTTGGTGGTATGGAGCGTGATTTTACACCTGTGGCCATAGATAAAATCCAGAAGTTATTGAAAGAATTACCAGCTGCCTTAAAGGAATTTGAAGGCTTAGTGATGCGTAACCGAATCTTTATGGATCGTACGCAAAACGTGGGTGGAATCTCCGCTGAACGCGCGTTAAACTACGGATTTACAGGGCCAAATTTGCGTGCTGCCGGTGTTGATTACGACGTTCGGGCGATGAATCCATATTCATCCTATGAAGATTTTGAATTTGATGTTCCAGTAGGAACAAAGGGTGATACGTATGATCGTTTCTTAGTTCGCGAGGAGGAGATGTGGCAAAGTTTACGCATTATCCAACAAGCCATGGATAATTTGCCTGCAGGTCCGTATCACGCGGATGCGCCACATTATTATTTGCCAGAAAAGCAGGATGTATATCACAACATGGAAGCATTGATCTATCACTTTAAAATTGTGATGGGCGAAATCGATGCGCCGGTAGGTGAAGTGTACCACGCGGTTGAGGGAGGAAATGGCGAGCTAGGTTTCTATTTGGTTTCAGATGGAGGACGGACGCCGTATCGTTTGAAATTCCGCCGACCAGGCTTTATATATTACCAAGCGTTCCCTGAGATGATCAAAGGAACGAGTTTATCGGATGCCATTGTGACGATGTCATCTATGAATGTTATTGCGGGAGAGTTAGATACTTAAGACATGAGCAACATTGTTTTCCCAGCAGAAACGCTGGATTTAATTAAAAAAATTATTGCACGTTACCCGGACGGGAAACAGAAGTCGGCCATTTTGCCCATCCTTCACCTTGCGCAAGCGGAGTGGAAATGGTGCTCTCCAGCCGTGATGGATTATGTGGCAACTTTGCTTTCGATCAGCCCGATCGAAGTATATGAGGTCGCGTCTTTCTACACCATGTTTCATTTAGAGCCAGTGGGCGAGCATGTGATTGAGTATTGTCGGACTGGTCCTTGTTGTCTCATGGGTGGCGTTGAAGTATATGACCACTTGAAAAAGCGTTTGGGAATCCAAACGGGAGAGACGACGAAAGACGGGAAGTTTACGATCAAAGAAGTGGAATGTTTAGCTGCTTGTGGATGGGGTCCTGTATTCCAAATTCGCGAGAAGTACCACATGCATTTGACGAATGAGAAAGTGGATGAGATTATTGATGAATTAAGCAAATAAGCCGAGGATGAAGATATTAACGCAACATATTGACGTACCAGGAATTGAGACCATCGACGTTTTCATGAAAAATGGAGGGTATATGGCGGTGGAGAAAGCGATCAAAACGATGACGCCAGATGAGGTAACGGAAGAAGTTAAAAAATCAGGTTTACGTGGTCGTGGTGGTGCAGGTTTCCCTATGGGTATGAAGTGGTCGTTTTTGGCGAAGCCAGAAGGTGTGCCTCGTTACTTAGTTTGCAATGCAGATGAGTCGGAGCCAGGTACGTTTAAGGATCATTATTTGATGATGAAATCTCCTCATACCTTGATCGAAGGAATGATCGTTTCCAGCTTTGCTTTGGGAGCAAATACTTCCTACATCTATGTGCGCGGAGAGTTAATGTATGTCATTAATATTCTCGAGAAAGCCATTCAGGAAGCGTACGACAAAGGATTACTAGGAAAAAATATTTTGGGGTCTGGGTATGACTTAGACCTTTTTGTACAGCCAGGTGGTGGAGCATATATTTGTGGAGAAGAAACAGCCTTACTGGAATCTTTAGAAGGGAAACGCGGAAATCCACGCAATAAGCCACCATTCCCAGCGGTGAAAGGTTTGTGGCAATGCCCAACGGTCGTGAATAACGTAGAATCCATTGCAGCAACCTCTTGGATTGTGAATAACGGGGGAGATGCGTATGCGGCGATTGGGGTAGGGAGAAGTACAGGAACTAAATTAATTTCTGCATCAGGTCATATCAAAAAACCAGGTGTCTATGAAATTCCATTAGGAATTACCGTAGAGGAATTTATCTACTCAGACGAATATTGCGGAGGCATCCGTGATGGACATAAATTAAAAGCTGTTGTGGCAGGAGGATCTTCCGTGCCTATTTTATCGGCAGATAATATTTTAACGACTGATGCAGGTGATAAACGTTTAATGACGTATGAGTCACTTTCGGAAGGTGGATTTGCGACAGGTACCATGTTAGGTTCCGGTGGATTCATCGTGATGGATGAGACAACTTGCATCGTACATAACACCTTAACTTTTGCGCGTTTTTACCACCACGAGTCATGTGGTCAATGCTCTCCTTGTCGGGAAGGTACTGGCTGGATGGACAAAGTTATTAAGCGTATTGAGACGGGTTTAGGTCGCATCGAAGACATCGATTTATTAGTTGACGTAGCTAAGAAAATCGAAGGAAACACGATTTGCCCGTTAGGTGATGCAGCGGCGTGGCCTGTGGCTGCGGCGATTCGTCACTTTAGAGATGAATTTGAATGGCATATTACGCACCCAGAAGAGGCAACAAAACCAGGTGCGGTGTTTATGCGCGCGGGTGCTAGTTGGGCCAACTAACTTAGTTTCATGGCAAACAAGGTCTTATTTGTGGGTCATGATGCCAACCGCGCAGGTGCGCAATTAGTACTTTTACATTGGATTAAAGCGGAGGCTGCTCGGGGTAATAAACCCTATTTATTGTTGGCAAGGGGGGGTGTGCTGCTCAAAACGTATCAAAAATACGCTCAGGTCTGGGTTTGGGAGAAAGGTCCTAGCCGATTGGCCAAATGGGTAAAAAAAATACCGTTGCTCAAACGTGAGGAACGGGTAAATCGGGAACCAACTGATTCTGAAATCAAGCGATTAATGACGCGTTTTCAGCGCGAAAAGTTTGATTTGGTTTTAGGAAATACGGTGGCTTCTTTGGGTTTAATGCGGAGATTGAGCACTCTGAATGTGCCTTTCGAGGCGTATATACATGAGCTTGATTTTTCGCTAAAAATGTATGCTTCGAAAGAAGACATGGCGTTTTTGAGAAATGATTGTCGGCGCGTTTATGCCGTTTCAGCGCAGGTCCAACAAGTCTTGCATGAAACGTATTCGGTACCAAATGGGAAATTGGCAATTTTGCCACCTATTGTGGAATTGCCTAAACAACAGCAGGATCGTGGACAAGAACAACGCAAGGCATTGGGAATTCCGATGGATGCGCTAGTTGTTTTAGGCTGCGGACTAGCGGAATGGCGGAAGGGAACGGATATTTTTGTTCGGGTTGCGAAGCAATTGATAGCCAAACATGCAGATCTACATCTGGTCTGGGTGGGCGTTGGAAATGAGCCCTTTTCGGCTGATTTAAAGACTGAGAAGGCCAACTGGGATACGGAAAATCGCTTGCATTTGGTATCCAAGCAACCGACAACAAAGCCGTATTTTGATATGGCCAACTTGTTTTTCTTGTCATCGCGGGAGGATCCATTTCCGCTTGTGATGTTAGAAGCAGGGTATGCGGCCACGCCGATTATTGGATTTAAAGGTGCGGGTGGAGTCAATGATTTTTTGGCATCGCATCCAGAGTTGTTGGTGGAGTATACGGATGAAGCACATGCGGCCAACAAGATTGAAGCGGTTTTAGCGTGGCCTTTGGCAGATCGTGAGGCCTTAGGAAAGGAATTGAAGGAAAAGGCATTGGGATATTCGGCAACGAACTTTATCCAGCGCTTTTCGGAATTGAATAAGCAATAACATCAGGTGCGAACCTGTTATATGATAGATTATGAAAGTAACGATTGATAACATCACCTTGGATGTAGAACCGGGAACAACCATCATGCAAGCCGCTCGAATGATCGGACCTGAGGTTGCGCCACCAGCTATGTGTTACTATGAGCCTTTGCAGGGTTCTGGTGGTAAATGCCGTGCTTGCTTAGTTAAGGTGACGGCTGGTTCTGAGAAGGATCCACGTCCGATGCCTAAATTAGTTCCGGCGTGTATTACAGCTGTTCAAGATGGCATGATTGTGGAAAACACGGTGAATGAGGCCGTGCTAGAAACACGTAAGGGAATTGTTGAATTTTTATTGTTGAACCATCCGTTGGACTGCCCAGTCTGCGACCAAGCAGGGGAATGTCATTTGCAAGATTTTTCTTTCGAACATGGGGTTTCTTCTACCCGTACGGTCGAAGAACGCAATACCTTTGAGCCGGTGGACCTAGGTGAAAACATCAAGTTAAACATGAATCGTTGCATCTTGTGCTACCGTTGTGTCTACACGGCGGATCAGATCACAGATAGCCGTGTTCATGGTGTCATGAATCGCGGAGATCATGCGGAAATTAGTACGTACATCGAGAAAGCAATTGACAATGATTTCTCCGGAAACATTATCGATGTTTGCCCGGTGGGTGCTTTGACAGACAAAACTTATCGTTTTAAGAGTCGGGTGTGGTTCTCGAAGCCGATGGAAGCACATTGTTCATGTGATAAATGTTCGGGTAATGTAACTTTATGGTATCGTGGAGATGAAGTGATTCGTGTGACGGGACGTAAAAATCAGTGGGGTGAGTTAAACGAATTTATTTGCAATACGTGTCGTTTTGATCGGAAGAAAACATCGGATTGGGTGATTGAAGGACCTACGCAAGTGGCAAGACATTCGGTGATTTCGGCCAATAAGTATGGTGCGAATTTGATACATCCAGCATTCCCAATTGCACAAGCTGCGCGTGATTTCAAACTAATCGATGATAACCGCGATCGCAGTTCAATAGAAATTAAATCAATTTTGCCCGCAAAGAAATAAGCTATGGAATTATTGAATGATGTATTTACGGCCAAAGCCATTTTCGTTGGAATTGTATTCGCAATTACCCTCGGCATTGCGGCCTATTCCACCTATTTTGAGCGGAAGATCGCTGCATTTATGCAGGATCGAATCGGTCCAGATAGGGCGGGGCCTTTTGGAATCTTGCAGCCCTTAGCTGATGCAGTTAAGATGTTCATGAAGGAAGATTTTATTCCGGCTAACTCAAACAAATGGCTATTTATTGCAGGCCCATGCTTGTCAATGTTGACAGCGCTCATGACTTCAGCCGTTGTCCCTTTCGGAGATACCGTAACTGTGGCAGGTGTGACATTTGATTTGCAAGGTATCGATGTTAACATTGGTATTCTGTGGGTTTTTGGAATTGTATCTTTAGGCGTTTACGGAATATTGATTGGCGGCTGGGCATCTAATAATAAGTATTCGCTTTTGGGCGCTATTCGTGCGGCTTCACAAAATATTTCATACGAATTAGCAATGGGTATGTCGATCATTGCGATTTTAATGTTTACGGGGTCATTGTCTACGAAGACAATTGTAGAGACCCAACAAGCTGGTCATTGGAATATTTTACAGCAGCCTTTGGGCTTTTTGATTTTCTTGATTTGTTCGTTTGCGGAATGTAATCGTACGCCGTTTGACTTACCGGAGTGTGAGACGGAATTAATTGGTGGGTATCATACGGAGTACTCGTCGATGAAACTTGGTTTTTATTTATTCGCGGAATACATCAACATGTTTATTTCGGGAGCGGTTATGGCGACTTTATTTTTCGGTGGATATGACTATCCGGGATATACATTTGTAACTGGACAATTTGGTACAACTGTAGCTGCTTTCGTTGGCATGGGTGCATTAATTGGTAAAGCTTTATTATTTGTATTTGTGTTTATGTGGGTGCGCTGGACGCTTCCACGTTTCCGGTATGACCAATTAATGGGTTTAGGCTGGACAGGTTTGATTCCGTTGGCTATGTTTAATGTGGTGGTGACGGGATTTGGTATTTTAATAGGCCAACCGATACTTGCAGGAATTGCAGGAGTTGTGATTTTAATCGCGGGTTTATTCTTGAATGACGCGATCTTTAGAAAGAAAAAAATAGCTTAGGTATATGAAATTAAGCACTAAAACAAAGGTAATCGAGCAGGGTGAAATGACCTTGGCTGAGCGTATGTATCTTCCGGCGATTGTTGGCGGAATGGCAACCACGCTAAAGCACTTTTTCTCGAAGCCGGTAACGATTCGTTATCCGGAGCAAACACGATATTTGGGGCCTATTTACCGTGGCCAACATATCTTAAAGCGAGACGAGCAGGGTGCTGAGCGTTGTACGGCTTGTGGATTATGTGCGGTTGCTTGTCCGGCGGAAGCTATTTCGATGGTGGCTGAAGAACGTAAAAAAGGCGAAGAAAACTTATACCGAGAGGAGAAATATGCCAAAGTTTACGAGGTCAACATGTTGCGATGCATCTTTTGTGGTTTGTGCGAGGAAGCTTGTCCAAAAGAAGCCATCTTCTTGCGTCACGATACCATGGTCCCTGTATTTAATTCACGGGACGAAGTCATTTATGGCAAAGATAAATTAGTTGAAAAAATGGATCAGCGCTATTTGCGTGATGGTTGGAAATAATAACCCTATGGATATTTCATATATTTGGTACTTTTTATCAGGTTTGACGCTGCTAAGCGCCCTGATGGTTGTGTTAGCCAAAAACCCGATTCACTCGGTCTTGTATTTGGTCTTTACTTTTTTCTGCATTTCAGGGCACTACGTGTTATTAAACGCTCAGTTTTTGATGGCGGTGAATATCATTGTTTATGCAGGAGCTATCATGGTTTTATTTCTGTTTGTCATCATGATGTTGGATTTGCGTAAGAACAAACCTGATTCGAAATCACCCTTGACTAAATTAGCCAGTGTGATTGTCTCAGGTGTTTTGCTCGTAATTTTCATCGCAGCATTTCATAAGAATAACATGCCAGCTCCCACTGCTGAAGGCGTTGGGTTTTCATCGCAAACAGGTATGGTGGAAAACTTAGGAAAAATATTGTATTCGGAATATTTACTGCCATTTGAATTGGTATCTATTCTGTTCTTTGTGGCGATGGTCGGCGCGGTACTTTTAGGTAAGCGCGAAGCAGGTGAGCGCAACTTCTAGGTTCTATACGACATAAAAAAAGCGGGCCCGAAAGAGCTCGCTTTTTAGTTTTGGGAGTAGATCAATTCAGTTATTTTTTCTTTTTGAACCCAAATTTATGGTCGAATACTCCTAATTTTAGGCCAATCTGCCCTGAGAATCCTTGCATGTCAGTTGTGCTGTTATCACCCAATGCGAAGCGGTAATTTGCCCCCGTAACTAAACGAACATTTCGTAAGACATTTAATTCTAATTGAACACCAGGTTGAATACCTAATGCTTTCGGACCGCGAAATCCCATGCGAATTCCATCACGATCACGATCACGATCACGATCATGGAAATCTTTACGCATACGCATGGAGCCTGGTTTTCTTGAATAAGGGTCTGGTATTGCGATTGGGTCGGATAAGCGAATTTGTTGTTCACTAATTGCACCAATCGATAAAGGGAAACTCACATGAATTAATGAATTTGCTTTTGGGGTATATGCAATCGTAAATGCGTGAAAAGCTTGAGGTGCTTTTGTCGAGTTCTCATCACGTGTTGAACGTAAGAAAATAGCGCCAATTTCCCATGAATTGTTGATGTGTATTGCTGCTGATAAACCAGCTTGTTTACCTAATTGGCCGAATTGCACAATAGGGGAAAAACTTACTCCAAATGTTTTGATTGGATTTTTGTTCGATGTTCCAAAAAGCGTTTTGGCTTTATTGGATGAGCTGCTGTCTTTTTTGATGACAATGGGCGAACTAGTCGTTTCTTGGGCTTGCGCATTCAGGGCAAATAATCCAAGGCATAAGGCTGTTAGGCGGATAGAATTGAGCATAGGTGTGTTTGTTTTTTCGAATACTAGTGTTAGTTGTGAACTTACCTAAGTGCATTCGATGCATTTAAGTAATATGAGGACTAACGTATGTAATGTAGCGATTAGTATACTTTATATCCATAATTGTCGAAATATAGGACTTAGTCGACTGAATTTTGCGCGTGGTATTTTGAGTTTTTGAATTTGTAGCTTAGGCTCGTTTCCCAAAACTAAGCTGACGTTTAAGATTTTGTAAAGATATTTAGCAAGGCGCCCTAGTTGAATGAAAGTTTAAGTCCCAGTGTAAAATTGCGTCCCGCTGACGTATTATAATATCGACCTCCTAATGCATTTAAATCAGGTCCGGACGTGTACATTGTATCACCTATATTCTCTACACTTAGCCAAACATTCCATTTTCCACGCTGGTACTCAACCTTAGAATTCCATAAATGAACCGCTGGTAATTGGTCCGTATTGGCATCATTGAGGTAAATTTTATCGGTGTAGGTGTATTGAATATGCCAACGAATCCATTGCGAAAACGCATAACTCACCGTACTCGCATGTTGGAACGGACTCGTTCCCGTCAACCGGTTTCCTGAAAAGTCTTTGCCCGCAATTTGATAGTTGACAAAGCGAAAGTTTTGAATTGTTTCCGCATTAGTTAGCTCAAGATTTTGCCCTATTTTCCACACATGGCTCAATTCGATTCCTTGTTGGCGTGTCTTTCCCACATTATCAAAATACTCGGACCCATCAGCTGCCCGACGAATCACAATGGTTTCATCCAGGTCAAATTGGTATATGCTCAGGTTCCATTGCAGGTATTTGGATTTGCCGCGCCAACTCACCTCTTTGTTCCAGCCTTTTTCTGCGCGAAGGGATCTATTGATGATGCCCGCAGATGGGCGAATTTCACCCAGACTAGGAGGAGAATATCCATGAACGAATTTGACAACTAGGTTTTGCCGTGGTGTTATATTGTGTAATAGGGCGATGCGTGGCGAAAAGATACCTTCATTGCCGATAAACTCAGTCCAAAATTGATTGTAACTTCCGGCCAGGGTCAGATGCCAGGAATTATTAATTTTATATTCTCCTTGCAGAAACAAACTGGCATTTTGCAAGGTGGTATTTTGCGTGATCTGAAGTGTGTCTTTAGTTCCTTTTTTGTTTCCAAAGGTTTGGCTATCAAATACGCCTGTTTGGAATTCAAGGCCACCGTCTAGGCTGAGGTTATCATTTTTGTAGTGAATGACATTGCGACTACTAAAATTGAGCTCCTTCCGAATTTCATAGTTACGGATGGTTGGGTTTTCGATAAAATTTAGTTGCATTGACCGATTACTTGTCGCACTCCAATGTTCATTCCACCGACTAGTCAGTTGAACTCCTGCGCCAAAAGTTTGTAATCGGAATGTGGCTTGTTGGTCCGCCGCACTTAAAAATGGGCCTCCAGCTGGCCTAGCTTGTCGGGGGTCAGTTTGGAATTGCTTTAAGGTAAGACCTCCGGGTGTTTGGTAGGTAACGCGGCCAAGGTATGTGACTATATCCAGTTGTGTATTTCGACCTAATTCTTTGTGAAATTCATACGAAATCCATTGTTTATTGATATCTGATTGTTTCCGGTAGCCCTCTTGATTCCAATAACTCGCATATATGCGATGCCCATTTGTCTGTAAATCCCAGCTTTGTTTATAGCCTCCAAGGCTATTGGCAACCTGCTGATGAATTATTTTTTTCTGCGTGGCACTTGGACTGTTGAATAGCATGACCCCACCTGTTCCGGCACCGTACAATCCGCCACTTGGCCCTTTGATTATCGTTAGTTCATTGAAAAAATCGGGGTCAATCAATGCCAAATAGGTATTGTTTCCGGCATCCGTTAGGGGCATTTGATTCCAATATACCTTCACATTGCGTACGCCAAACGGTGCACGAAGCGCACTTCCACGAATTGCCATTCGGTACGAGCCTGGTGATCGTTCTTCCATCCGCACACCGGCTTGCATGTTTAGTGAGGTCACGAAGCTAGTATTATTTGTACGAGTCAAGTCTTGCGCATTCAAAATAGCAATGGCATCGGGACTTGAAAAGGTGGATTTTTTTTGTTCAAAAACACGAACGACTACTTCATTTAGCTCAGTCGTTTTGATTGTACTGTCAGCATTGAAACTCATTAAGCTAATCAAAATAGAAAGAAGCATATTAAAAAAAGTAAGTTACTTGGGCGCTTGTTAGTTTTAAGTTGGCATAAGTTCTCCCATACCGAATGTTTTCATAGTCAATTCCGAAAGACCAGTCGGTTAGTCGGAATTCAACGCTAGCCTGATAACCTATTGGATTATCTGGTGTGGTACTTTGTTCGTTTTCCCAGCCTTGTAAACTCACCTTGGCTAAAAAAGGTTTAAAAACCTTGACCTGAGCTGTCGTCTTTACTTTTCCATTCGATTTAAAACCAAGTCCTGCGCGTAATCCATGAAGTGAAAATTTCTCATCTGATAGGAAGTCTTTGTTCGCAGTGATCGTCTTTTTTGCCATGCTCAAACTATAAACACTTGTGGTTGCAAATAAGCCAATCTTCGTAAATTGGTTCACACCAATTTCTCCCTTTCCCCCTCGAAAGGCCACGCTTTGGTCGCCTATGCGTGTGCTTTGCATATTTCCGATGACTTGTAAATGACCGTATAGTTGCGTTGGTTTACCCGGTTTTTGAAATTGTAAAGCAGCACTCGTAGTTAAACTCACTTGATTCTGAGACCAGTTAATATAACTTGTACCAAGGCTGGTGGCAAAGCGAAATTTTTGGCCGCTTGTAGGCGCCATAGAAATAAGCACTAAAAATAGAATGAGTTGAAATTTCATATGTTTACCAATATTTACCACCTTTCCTCAGGGCAAATCGGATTCCGCGAAATATAATCCATACGTGCGCAAGGATCGTTTGTAGTAAACCAAAATGGCTTTGCATGACATGAAAACGTTCCTTCCAAGATTTTTTTAGATTTTGTACAGAGGCACCTCCCATGAGGTATTGACAAATTGGCTCAGCCAACTGCATCGTTTTTTGGCTCAATTTAAGGCATTTGATTTCCCAGTCGATATCCGAACTTAATTGGTATTCTAGATTAAATCGAGGGGCGAGGTCACGTTTGACAATAAAGGATTGATGGCAAATAACCATGCCTTTTTTAAATGATTTCCAAGTAAGTTTGGCTGGAATACGGTGGGGAGTCACGACGCTTCGCAGGCCTATTTCCTGTCCATGCATGTCAACAAACATGGCGTCTCCTACGAGGATATCTGGATTTGAATCCAGCGATTTTAGTAAATGCTCTAATGTATTTTTAGCTGCAAAAGTGTCTCCCGCGTTCAAAAAAAGCACATATTCACCGTTGACTACCTGAAGACCCTTATTCATGGCATCATATATTCCGCGATCCTTTTCTGAGATTACATGATCTATGTCTTTCCGATATGTATCAATTAGCGCAAGCGTTCCATCCGTGGAAGCTCCATCCACAATAACATATTCAATTTCAGGTCGGTGCCCCTGTTCCAAGATACTTTGGATGGTGCGTTCCAGAAATTTCTCTGCCTGGTACGTAATCGTGATTATGCTAAGCTTGGCCATCCGAGAGGTATTTGAGGTAGAGATCGCTGTGCTTTTTAGCAATAATATCTTCCTGATAGCTATGCATTACTTTTTCACGTGCAGCCTCATTAGGTGTGTGGTTCAGTGACCATTGGATTCCGGAGGCGAGTGATTTTGCCGACAAGTATTCTGCGACATAGCCGTTGATTTCATGGTCAATCATTTCGGGGATGCCGCCTACGTGAAAGCCGACGCAAGGTGTTCCGCAGGCCATCGCTTCCATGATGGTGTTGGGCAAATTTTCTTCCAAAGACGGTGTAATAAATACATCGGCTGCGGAATAAACCGAACGCATTTTCGTTGGATCAGCGATATGGCCCAAGCTTGTTGCCAGTAGGGGAAGTGCCTTGATTTCGGAGGTGTCTAAGACATTACCCACAAGCAACAATTCGGTGTTTTTTGCTGCTTCTGGGTTTTCGTTTTTCCAAATTTCTAGTGCGTCTTTTAGGTAACCAAACCCTTTGGTTGGCGTATTCACTCGCATCGCTACAAAAAGAATGTAGTGTTTTGAGGGGTTGAGTTGAAGTATATTTTTGGCATCACTAATGCGTTGAAAGTTTTCTGTATTGATTGCATTTGGGACCGATTCAATTTTGTGGTAGGCAAGAATGGTGCTCCTTTCTGCGCGCGATTTTAGCCAGTCGCTGCAGGTAATGATGTGTAAATTGGGGTAGTCGAACGCATAGATTTTACGCGCCCACATGCGATGTGAAATATCCCAGCGCTCGGGTTTATTGACAAATTTACACGACCCACAATTGGTTTGAAAGTTCTCGCACTCTCCGCTATGGTGACAGCCTCCTGTAAAAGCCCACATATCATGTAAGGTCCAAACAACGGGTTTTCCAAGTTTGAGTAGTTGCGCAATGTTATTGATGGACAAGAAACCAAAGTTGACCCAATGCAAATGAATAATATCGGCATTTTTAATGGCGGGGTGTCGGCTGATATCCTGCCCAAATAATCCTGTATTAAATAGAAATCGAATGGCTTTACTTTTTTCACTTGGAAGAAAATAAAGGCGTTCCATGATGAAACGAATCCAGTTCCAAAGTTTACACCAAAGGCCTGATCGAATCAATTCAGACGCATCATCCCCTGATTTTTCTTGGACCAAGTAAGTGACGTTGTGTCCTGCTTTTTGAAGCGCTTGTTGGAGCCGGCCCGCAGCAATTCCCGCACCCCCATTTTGGTTGTGGTAGGAAAGGAGGACGATATTGAGCGCTTTTGACATTAGGCTTTATAGATTTCGTCTAATGTTTGTGCGATACGTTCCGCGGCTTTTCCATCCCAAAGTGGTGGTATTTGACCTAGTTTGCAATTTCCTTGCAAGATGTTTAATAGTGCTTGATATGTTTTGTCTGGGTCTAAGTCGGCCAATAACTGATTCGTTCCCAAGGTTACCGTAATAGGTCTTTCGGTGGAATCGCGGAATGTTAAACAAGGTACCCCGAGGTAGGTGGTTTCTTCTTGAATACCACCGGAATCGGTTAAGATCGCTTGCGCATGGCTCATCAATTGGATGAATTCCAAATAGCCTAAAGGCTCGGTTAAAATTAAATTCGGGTTATTATTCAGTTGTTCACTTAAACCATATTTATCCATGTGGGCACGCGTACGTGGGTGGATGGGAAAAACGACTTTGGTTTGCGAGGTACTTAATTCAATGAGGCGTAAAATGGATTTCAGTCCTTGCTCCGTGTCGACGTTGGCCGGGCGGTGCATAGTCATGACTATATAAGACGTTGGACGCTGGACGTTAGACGTTAGACCAAGGTCTTCTAAAATTGGGCTGGTTTTTGCTTTTTCTTGGTAGCGCACAAGTGAATCGATCATCACGTTACCCGAAAAGAATACTTTTTCGTCGGGTACCCCTTCATTTTTCAAATGGTCGATGCCACTTTGTTCGGTAACAAATAGGTAATTGGCCACAGAATCAGTCAAAATCCGATTAATTTCCTCAGGCATGGACCGGTCTCCCGAACGGAGTCCAGCTTCCACGTGCGCTAATGGAATGCCCATTTTGATGGCGACGAGGGTACAAGCGAGGGTGGAGGTGACATCACCAACGACGATGACAAGATCTGGTTTTTCCGCTAATAAAATAGGTTCGAAGGCCAACATGATTTTGGCTGTTACTTCGGAATGGGTACCTCCGCCGATACCTAGGAAGAAATCGGGTTTGGGTAATTCAAGTTGCGTGAAGAAAACATCACTCATTTTAGCGTCAAAGTGCTGCCCGGTATGTACTATTTTGGAAGTCCAGTTGGCAAGATTTTGAATCGCGCGATGCAGCGGTGCGACTTTCATGAAATTTGGCCGTGCGCCGACTACCTGAATTACTTTCATTTAGAAATCTTTGTAGGAAATGATGGGGACAAAGATAAGGAAATGAGTTGAGAAATAAGAGTGAAGAATTAAGAGTTAAGCAGGGTAATTTAGGCTTACTTATCAAAGAATGCGACTCTGTATGATTTATAACCCTAGGCTTCAGCCCAGGGAATCGACGCATTCGCGTCTCAAGCTTTGGCAAACCTGGTAGGATTGCCAAAGGAACTCGGCTGCCTCCGGACTTCGGACTTTTTCATTTTACTATCGCTTTGCGATGGCAAAATGAAAAGCCTCCATATAATTCCCCAGCACCGTATGAATATTGATTTCCTTTTCAATGATTTCTTGTGAGCGCTTACCCATCACAGCGATTTGTGCCGGGTCTGCAAAAAGCTTTTCAATGACCGATGTTAAACTAGCCACAGATCCTGACTCGAAAAAGTGGCCATTATATCCTTCACGAACTAAACGCTTTTCGGTGCCATCTGCTACGGAACAAACCACTGGTTTCGAGAAACACATCGCCTCATTGATGGATAAACCACCCATACCGGCCAAGACATAGATGCCTGATTCGCACGTAATTTTGCCTAATTCGGTAGGGTCATAAATACCGCCATGAAATTGGATGAAATCGTATCCTGCCGCTTGAGATTTTAAAGCTTCCGATTCAGGTCCATCACCCACGATACTAAGTTCGGTCTGTGGATATTTTGCATGCAATGCAATGGCCGCTTCGATCAACACATCCACTTGCTTCCATTTCACTAAACGTCCGATGTGTAACAGACGAAAAGGGTTAGCTTGAATATCTTTTAGTTCATTAGCTGTGGCCAATAAAGCATCTGTATCCGGTGAGTTTGCCGTCACAAAAACCTTCTCCGCCGGCACGCCATACGACGCATGCATCGCCACCGCCTCATCCAAATAATTAATATGCGCATCCACTAGATTACTAAATAAGCGACGCGTCTCCCGTACAATCATGAATTTGACACGCGCCAGAATCGACTTGTTTTGTTGGTGCGCCTGATTATTCTCCGTCACACCTCCACCTTGTAAATAGTACGAAATTGCCTCGTTGTAATGAGGTACCTGAAATGGTATTTCCTTGGAAATGAGTGCCACGTTATTTCGGCGTAAGAAATTATACCAACTTGGATAAAAGACAAATGAAGCTTGGTAAGGCCAATTGACCATCAATACATCTGGCTTCTCCTGCAATATCAATTCCTTTAACCCACGGAAAAACTTCTTTCCATAATAGGTCGTATATTCTTCCTGATAAAACACCTTGAACTCAATGCCATCTTTACTCTCAAAAACACCAGCCCCCAAGGTCGCCCCCTTACTTGCGGGCACTACCACACAAACCTCCACACCCATCTCGCGCTGAAGTTTATTTAAGACCAAATTGTAATAATGCGGCAAACCTCCCGCTAATGACATCAACTTCATTTGCTCAATTTACTTTTAATCATAGCCGATAAATCGGGGGATAAATCCAGTGCCCATCCGGCAAAGAAAAATAACAAGCCAACCGCAGTAGAACGCACGCCTAAATTTAGAATCCAAGCGATCCAATCTCCCTCGCCTAAAACGGGAATAATCGACACCACATACCAAACCCCAAGACTCATTAGCACGATCCAGGCCGTTTTCCACTCAAAAGGTTGCAAGCCCATTTTGGCCCACAAGAAAAAATACTTAATGGCATTATATCCCGCCAGCGCAATTAATGAGGCAAGTGCCGCACCATTGTACGAATACAAGGGGATGAAAATTAAGTTACCCACCACAATACCAGCCGCCAATATCATATAGAATAAAAGGTCATATCGGTAGTATTTGGAGTTAATCAAAATCTCCGAATTTAAGCCCGTACCCATATCGATAATCTTCGAAATGCCCACCATTAAAACCACCCAGCGACCAGCTTCATAGACTTCATGCCGGGGGATGATTTGGTAGATGAAATCTAAATTGCACCAGATAAGCAAAAACAAAAAGCAGCCCACTAAGAGTAAATTGAGTGATGACTTTTTGTAGATGTCTTCGATTTGGCTGGTATCGTTACGCTTCCAAGCTTGGGCTAATAACGGGGCACTAATCGCCGCAATAACGTTGCGTGGTATCGCAATCATCAAACCCATCCGGGAATTAATATCAAATATAGCTGTCGTCCCCAATCCACCTGTGTACGCCGGAAGCATGATTTTTTCCACATGCTGAATCAAGGTGAAACTTGCTCCCGCTAAAATCACCCAACCGCCATAAGCCACCATTTCCTTGAATATCGGTTTTCGTACAAAGGAGAAATCTAATTTGGTATAAAATCGCTTCAGTTGTTTGATGTACAGTAATAAGGCTAAAACCGCCACAAGGTAGGAGGCGGTAATGCCTTGCACCAACTGGTCAAAGTTTAAATAGCCTAATCCAAAACCCAAGATTAAACAAGCATTTGCAACACGTAAATACAACTCCCGAATGATGGCTGGAACGACGATGCGTAGGTGGACGCGGGCGTAGGATTCGAGCACCGACATATATAAAAAGCTTCCTGTCAGTGGAATGATGTAATAAAAATATTGGGGCAATAGGGGGGAATTGGTTGCGTAAATGGCATTAAATGTACCCCGCAGGGCGATGTAGCCTAAGGTAAAAAGTCCCCAGCCCACTAAAGGAGAGATTAATAAAAACGAGAAAAACCCGCGATGCTCATTCGAAGGATCATCAAAATGTGGGAAAAATCGAACGGCTATATGCGGAATACCCAGCTGTGTAAATGAGGCAAAAATGAGCGGAATGCTGACTAAGGCGCCCGCGATCAAACCTACTTCCGACTGACTTAAAAACTGATTATAGAGAAAGATGACATTGAACGTCCCGATCGCGGTACCCAAGTAGGTGACGATGGAGGCTTTAAGACTTTGCCGAATGACGATTCCCATGCATGATTTGAATAAGCTACAAAACTACAAATTTTAAAACACTTTTGATTTTTTGACTGAGCTTGACAACATTGTAGTTCATTTCGACATGTTTTTGAGCCGACACCCCCATGCGCAAACGGTCTTCTTTGTTTTGAACTAGAAACATGCACGCTTTCGCCATACCTTGTACATCATGTTCGTCCGTGAGTAAGCCTGTTTCACCTTCAATTACCGCATCCGGTATGCCGGCATGTCGGGTTGAAACCGTTGGCAATCCACAAGCCGCCGCTTCTAAAATCGCTACCGGTGTTCCCTCCGAATCTCCAGCTTTTGTAATAATGGAATGCTGGACAAATACATCTGCCGCTTGTAAATAAGGTAAATATTCAGCCTGCGACATGGCGCCTAAAAATTCAACATGTTCCAATAATCCCTTTTCACGAACAAATGCCTTCGCCTCTTCCCACATGGGACCATCGCCAATCATTTGTAAGCGTGCTTCAGGAAATTGCTTTATCACCATTTCAAACGCCCGAAGCGTATGAATAGGTCCTTTTTTCTCGGCAAATCGCGCGACTGAAATAAAAGTGAATCGCTCTGATATTAACCCTCCCGTTTTGAATGTAGACACATCTACTCCACAAGGAATCACATGTAAATTCGACAAAGGTCCTGCGATCGCTTCTAAATTTGCGCGCATGGAAGCCGCGACAACAATCACCGCTTGGGCTTTCGGCAGCATTGCTGCATAGTGGGCCCGGTAGGTATCCAACGTCTTTTTTTCATTGGCATCAAAGCCTAAAAATACGATCGAGTAGGGTATCCCTAACGCAAGGCAAGCTTCGTAAATATTACTTCCCAAGGGACCGTAATTGGCTAAAAATGCATCGATATGATTTACGCGTAAAAATCTTTTCAGGTAATACTGATAGATTTTTCGATAAAGCCCAGGTACTAGATTTCTCAAACTACCACGAACAGCTAGCTGTGTAAGTGGAAATGGATAAATGGATTTTCCGCTATAGGTTTGGTTGGGGAGCCAGCCCTCATACAGGACTTCTACCGGTTGTAATTGCTTGATTTGTTCGTCGATAAACGTCTCGGAATAGGAGTGGAAATTCGAACGGGCAATAAGCAAATTCATATAGCTGGGGGTATTTTCTACGAAATTACCCTATTTTTGCTTTACATACTGTGGTCATGGATAAAATTCTACTTGTAGGCGGTGCTGGTTTCTTAGGGTATAATTTGCTTGATTTTGTTCAAAAACAAGCAGGTAGCGCGCCTGAGATTGTTGTTCTTTCCCAAGAAATCCCAGAATCTTCGATCCAATTTCCGGATGTGATATTTGTAAAAGGCGATTATGCAGATGCTGATTTGCTACAGCATTTGTTCGAAAAACATCCCTTTACACATGTCTTTCATTTTGCAAGTTCGATTATTCCAGCGTTGTCTACGCAGAATATTCAGGCCGATGTAGAGACAAATTTATTGCCAACTATCGGTTTGATGGAGGTGATGAAGGCCTTTGGTTGTACGCAAATTGTTTACCTTTCTTCGGGTGGTGCGGTGTATGGAAATGAGGAGCCGAGTCATAAAAAAGAAGATCAAGCATGCCAACCGATTAGTTCCTATGGCATTATTAAATTGGCCGTTGAGCATTACATTCGTCTATATGCGAATTTATATCAAATCGATTATTTGATTTTACGTTTATCAAACCCATTTGGTTTACATCACAGATCTGAAACGCAAGGGGTCATTAACATTGCGATTCGTAAGGCCTTGAAGGGCGAGACATTTGTGGTTTGGGGCGATGGAAGCCAGGCGAAAGATTATTTGTTTGCAGAGGATATTGCGCAGGCCTTGATGCAATTGATGGCTTCTGATGTTAAAAATCAAACCATTAATATCGGTTCAGGCCAAACACTTTCCTTAGTCCAAATCATCGATTTGGTGAAACAACGCATACCGCATTTTCAGGTAGAATTTGTGGAGGCGATGCCTACGGATGTCCAACAAGTAAGTTTGGATATAAGCAA
This sequence comes from Aquirufa sp., assembly GCF_964796385.1. Classification (NCBI taxonomy): domain Bacteria; kingdom Pseudomonadati; phylum Bacteroidota; class Cytophagia; order Cytophagales; family Flectobacillaceae; genus Aquirufa; species Aquirufa sp. The sequence goes on from NZ_CBAUBA010000007.1 coordinate 55,258, forward strand.
ACTGAAATCAATGATTTCTTTTACGCTCAGTCCTTTGGCTGAAGCATTCGAAAAAACCTATGCGTACGAACAAGCTAGACTTTCTTCGCTACGAGAATAAAGGTACACGCATCTTCATTTCGTGATTTTGATCCGATAATCTTATCAAAAAAGATAATGAGCGGTTGCATGATGATGGATAAAACGGGCCGAGCAAATTTAGGTAGCTTGAAAAGAATGCCATCCTGAAACAACTGAAGGCCCATCGAGGAACGTCCTAAAATACCTTCAAAATAAACCACTTCAAATCCAGCTTCTTGAACGATTTTTTTCAGGCCTGTCGACGTCCAGCGCCAAAAATCCGTTGGGTCCGGATGAAACATCCAATAGCCATGTGTCGACAAAATCAAGTTTCCATCGTTCGCTAAAATACGGTGTGCCTCTTTTAAATACGCTTTTGGGTCTTCTACGTGTTCGAGTACCTGGGTAGATAATACAAAACCCACGGTCTCATTGGGCATATCGATAATACCTTTGGGATCTACAATGACATCCGCTTTCGTATTAAATGCCAAATCTAATCCGATATACTGCTCCACAAATGGGGCAAATAAGGGTTCATAGGGTTTATTTCCGCAACCGTAGTCGGCAATCAACTGATGTGGCGAATGCCTCACATATAAACTGATAACCCGTTCGAGTTGCTTGCGGAGCTGGTGCAAGTAATAATAGCGGGCGGACATGCGTCCCCAGATCTTCGGATAAAGGCGTTCGATGCCTGCTTCTCTACTTTCCATATGCGTTGACAAGTCTTTTTTGTTCGTCGATCGAATTTTTATATTCGACAAATTCAGCTGCTTTTTTGGCCCAAATCAAGGCTTTTGCCCCATTTCCTTTCCGTTTTTCAATGCGAGCAATACCCATGAGGGCTAGTCCATGAATATCTTTGGTAAATCGTTCTTCCCAGGGATGTTGCATGGCTTTGCCATAATGCGCTTCGGCAACGTTATATCTTTTCTTTTCAAATTCCTCGCGCATGCCACGAAATACGTGCGCCGCCCCCATCATATAGGGGGATTTTGATTTCTCTAGTTTTTGGATGAATTCTTCAGCAGCTTCATATTGACCAGAAAGCGTCAATAACTCAGCTCTTTGCATGTTAAATAAATGGTTGTTTGGGTATTTGTTCGCGAGCATTTCCGAGTAGGGAAGTCCTTTGCTTGGGGTGCCTTCGTATTTATTATATACATAGGCTAAATAAAAGGTCGATTCATTTTTAACAAAAACCGATTTCTTAATCGCTGCTTCTAGCTGAGATATACCCAAGCGCTTACTCCCATCTTCAAAAAAGACCATAAAGGGACGAATTGCGGCATGTAATTCTGGATATACGATGCGGTAGTAATTGTAAAGTCCCGCAGAATACAAAAATTCTGGTTGGCGATCCGTATTTCGCAAGCCTATTTTCAAATGGGAATAGGCTTTTCGGGTATGATTAACTGCCTTCACGTAATTTTGATAATCATTTTCATACGCGGCTAAAAATCCCAAGGACGAGATGCAGAAAAATACGGCTTCTTGGTCATTTGGATTGCGTTCGTATGCCTCGAAGGCTAGTTGGTAAGTAAGTTCCAAAAACGCCAAATAAGCTCTACTTTGAGCCGGATGATCTTTTAATGGGAAATATTGTTTTTCAAACTGCATGGCCGAAAGTAAATAACCGGCGGGATTTTTGGGGTATTTGGCTTTCAAAGCATTGAAATCATCCATGGACTCTTTAAAACTATAGGCATATAAATGGTCCAATCCTTGTGTGATAAGTGCTTTAGCCTGAGCATCTTGTAGGAGCTGACTGAAGCTGGGAAGGGTGGTTAGTAGAAAAATGCCAACGAGCAGTTTGCGCATAGTTAAAAATTGAATTGTAAAAATAGGGAAGCTCTGTGGTTTTTGGGCCTAATTTTTTACTTTTGTTTCTATTTCTTTTTTATCCCAACCCCATGATTTCATACGAACAATTTACGCTTGCAAATGGTCTTCAGGTGATTGTGCATGAGGACCCAACTACCACGCTTGCGGTGATGGATGTTATTTATGATGTGGGGTCGCGTGATGAGGAGGCGCATCGTACTGGATTCGCACATTTATTCGAGCATTTGATGTTTGGGGGATCTGAAAATATTCCCAATTACGATACGCCTTTGCAACGGGTGGGCGGCGAAAACAATGCCTTTACGACTTCCGATCTTACGAATTATTACATTTCCGTTCCTAGTCAAAATTTGGAAACGGCTTTTTGGTTGGAATCCGATCGCATGAAGCAGTTGGCCTTCAATCCGGAATCTTTAGAAGTTCAGCGCAAGGTGGTCATTGAGGAATTTAAGCAGCGTTACTTAAATCAGCCCTACGGAGATTTATGGTTGAATTTTCGGCCATTGATTTATGAGGTACATCCGTACCGTTGGGCTACAATCGGGGCAGATATTAAACATATTGAAGAAGCGACATTAGACGATGTCAAAGCATTTTTTGCACAGTATTATGTGCCGGCTAATGCGATATTAGTGGTCGCTGGAAAGGTGACTGTTGATGAAGTCAAGGTGCTTGCCCAAAAGTGGTTTGAGCCTATTCCGGGAGGAGAAAAGCCGGTGCGTCATCGCATGCAGGAACCGGAACAATTGGAGGATCGTCAGATGGAAATTTCTGCGGATGTTCCAGCGGATCGGATTTATCGGGCATATCCGGTGCCCGGTCGCTATGATTCAGGATTTTATGCGGTAGACTTGATGAGTGATTTATTGGGACGAAATGAATCTTCCTTTTTGTATGTGCACTTAGTTCAGGATGCGCGCATTTTTGATTCCTTACATGCGCATCAAACGGGTTCGTTGGACCCTGGATTACTTGTGATACAAGGCCAAGTTGCGGATGGCATTTCGTTGGAGACTGCTGAAAAAGCTTTAGATGCTGCACTTGAGCAATTTGTCAATTCAGGAATTCAGGAGGCTGATTTACAACGCGTGAAGAATCAGGCGGAGTCGTCCTTAGTTTTTGGGGAGGTGGAGGTGTTGAACCGGGCGATGAATTTGGCTATGGCGGCGAATGCAGGAAATGTTGATTTTGTGAATTTGGAGGCAGATCAAATTGCGGCGGTGCCGCTTAGAGATTTACAATATTGGGCTGAGCATTTATTTGTTCGTGGCAAAAAGAATACATTGCTTTATCGTAAACAACAGGTAGCATGAAAATCAGGGTAGGACAAGGGTATGATGTTCACAAATGGGTGGAAGGTCGGCCGTTTATTTTAGGAGGTGTGGAGATTCCGAGCGAATTTGGTCCCTTGGGACATTCGGATGCAGATTTAGTTTGTCATGCGCTTTGTGATGCACTTTTAGGTGCAGCGAATATGCGTAACATTGGCTATCATTTTTCGGATACGGATTCGATGTGGAAGGGAGTTGCTTCCACGTTGTTATTGAAAAAAGTGATGGAGATGATTCGTGCGGAAGGCTGGGAAGTGGGAAATGTGGATGTGACAGTGGTACTTGATCGTCCGAAATTAAATCCCCATATACCGGCGATCAAAGAAAATTTAGCTTTGGTGATGGAAATTGACATAGACCAAATTTCGGTTAAGGCAACAACTTCGGAAGGGTTGGGATTTGTGGGTAGAGCTGAGGGTATTTCCGCGATGGCGGTCGCATTAATTCAAGCCTAATGATATGATTATTGATTTAGAAGCGGAACGTCTGGAGATTTTAAAACGCTATCGCAAGCTTTTGCGTACGGCTAAACCGTTCTTAAAGGACGATGATGCCAAAGAAATTAAGAAGGCCTTTTTGATGTCGGTGGAAGCACACAAAGATATGCGCCGCAAATCTGGGGAGCCTTATGTATATCATCCGCTGGCCGTTGCTCAAATTTGTGTGGAGGAAATAGGACTTGGTACTACGTCGATTATTGCTGCGCTTTTGCATGATGTTGTTGAGGATACAAATACGACATTAGTAGAAATTGAAAAGCTTTTTAATCCGAAGATTGCACAGATTATTGATGGGTTAACGAAGATTGCGGGGACATTTGAATATGGCACATCGCAGCAGGCGGAGAATTTCCGTAAGATGTTGCTAACACTTTCGGATGACATTCGCGTGATCTTAATTAAGTTGGCCGATCGTTTGCACAATATGCGCACATTGGAAAGTATGTCCAAGGAGAAGCAATTAAAAATTGCCTCGGAGACGATCTATCTATATGCGCCTTTGGCACACCGTTTAGGTTTAAATGCGATCAAGACGGAGTTGGAAGATTTGGGATTGAAGTTTACAGAGACGGAGGCGTATCGCGAGATTGCTACTAACTTAACTGAGAATAAGCAGAGTCGCGAGAGTTTTGTCGAGGAGTTTATTCGGCCCATCAAAAAGTCGCTGGATGAGCGTGGGATAAAGTACACGATTATAGGCCGACCGAAATCTATTTATTCCATTTACAATAAGATAAAAAAATCAGATACTCCTTTCGAGAAAATTTACGATTTGTTTGCGATTCGTGTGGTCTTAGATGTGCCTCTTGAGCGCGAAAAAGGGGAATGTTGGGAAGTTTACAGTATCGTCACAGATCATTATCGGCCCAATCCAAGTAGGCTAAAAGACTGGGTTTCAACCCCAAAATCGAATGGCTATGAGTCGCTGCATACAACGGTGATGAGTATGCCTTTTGGGAATGACAAAGAGGGGCGCTGGGTTGAGGTTCAAATTCGTACGAAGCGGATGGATGAGATTGCGGAGAAGGGGGTGGCTGCCCATTTTAAGTACAAGGGGACGGACACGCGTACTTCACAGGCTTTTGAGTCTTGGTTAAGTCAAGTGCGTGAAGCGCTCGAAACAAACGATAAAAGCCAGTCGGCCGTCGAACTTGTCGACGACATCAAAAACTCTTTATACAACGAAGAGGTATTTGTTTTTACGCCCAAAGGGAAATTGGTCGTTTTGCAGATAGGAGCAACGGCCTTAGATTTTGCCTTTGAAATTCACTCGGAGGTAGGCGGACATTGCATCGGTGCCAAAGTGGGGGGGAAGCTGGTGCCACTCTCACACAAATTGGCCAATGGTGATCAGCTTGAAATCTTAACGTCTTCCAAGCAGAAGCCATCTGAAGATTGGTTACGGATTGTGACGACGACTAAGGCGAAAGCGCGGATTAAGGAATTTATCAAAGAGGAGAATAAAACCTATTTGATTACGGGTCGCGATTTAGTTGAGCATCGATTGAAGCATTTGGGTTATCCGAATTTGACGTTGGAAATTACAAATCAATTGCGGGCGTATTTTAATGCGAAGGATGCGAATGATTTGTTTTACCGTTTTGGTAAGAATTACATATCGGTAGACCAACTCAAACATTGGAAGTTGGACAAAGAATTGCACGAACGTAAGCAGGCGGAAAAGTCGATTCAATCGCCGATTACGGATACGAAGACGTTTAAGAGTGGGATGCGGCAGGTGGAGAAGGAACGCAAGGATTCGGATATGTTGCTGATTGGGGAGGATATGGATAAGGTGGATTATACTTTAGCGAAGTGTTGTAATCCTATTTCGGGTGATGAGGTTTTTGGTTTTGTGACGATTAATGAGGGGATAAAAATTCATCGAACGACTTGTCCCAATTCGACAGAATTATTATCACGACATGGGGATCGGGTAATTAAGGCGCAGTGGACGAGTCAGATTCAGATGTCCTTTGTGGTGGAGTTGACGATACGCGGTATCGACCGGGTGGGATTAGTGAATGATGTCACGCGGGTAATTTCGGATGAGTTAAAAGTGAATATTACGGCGCTTTCGATTGGGGTGAAGGATGGCTTGTTTGAGGGAAAAATTTCGTTGATGATTCATGATACGGCACACTTGGAAAGTTTGGTTACAGAGCTTGAATTGGTTTCGGGAGTGATTGAGGTTGCGCGCGAGGATTAGTAGCTTTTTTCCCTTTTTTTTCCTTATTTTACGTTGTTTTTTTTCAATAATGTCCGCACAAATAGAGAAGTTCGATTCGGTTAAAAAGATTTTCACAGCTTACTTGGAGAACAAGGGTTTGCGGAAGACTCCGGAGCGCTTTGCAATTTTGTCGGAGATTTATTTACGTGACGATCATTTTGATGTGGAGGAGTTATATATCTCCATGAAAAATAAGAAATATCAGGTTTCTCGCGCGACGGTTTACAATACCTTAGATGTATTAGTTGAATGTGATTTGGTTGCCAAACATCAGTTTGGTCGTAATCAAGCGCAATTCGAAAAGTCGTATGGACGTCGTCAGCATGATCACCTAATTTGTACAGATTGTCACAATGTGACTGAATTTTGTGATCCGCGTGTTCAAACGATTCAGAGTTTGGTGGGTGAGATGTTGCATTTTAATGTCATGCACCACTCGTTAATTTTTTATGGTTCATGTACGAAGAAACAATGTGAGTTTCGGGATCAGTACCTGGCGCGTTCTCAAGAATAATTTTATCATTTAGATTATAATTTTATGGCAGTTGATGTATTATTAGGCTTACAGTGGGGTGATGAAGGTAAGGGAAAGATTGTAGATGTATTAGCACCTCGTTACCAGGTAGTGGCACGTTTTCAAGGAGGACCTAATGCGGGTCATACGCTTGAGTTTGACGGATTTAAGCACGTTTTACATCAAATTCCATCGGGTATTTTTCGCCAAGAGGTTCAGAATATTATTGGTAATGGGGTCGTATTAGATCCGATTATTTTCAAAAAGGAGATAGAAGGTCTGGCGCATTTCAATTTAGATTTGCGTAAGAATTTAGAGATTTCGAAAAAGGCTTCGATTATATTACCGACGCACCGTTTGTTGGACGCGGCGTATGAAAAAGCGAAAGGTGATGCGAAGATTGGTTCGACGTTGAAGGGAATTGGGCCAACGTATACCGATAAAATTTCACGTCAAGGCTTACGTGTGGGGGATATGATTTCTCCGGATTTTCCAACTAAATATCAGGCATTGGTAGATCGTCATAAGGCGATTTTGGATGTCTATAAATTTGAGTATGATTTAGCTGTGGCGGAGAAAGAGTTTTTTGAGGCGGTGGCTTTTATGAAGGAATTCCATTTAGTGGATTCTGAATATTCTGTGAATCATGCGATTCAAGCAGGTAAGACGATATTAGCGGAAGGTGCGCAAGGATCTTTATTAGACGTTGACTTTGGATCTTATCCATTCGTAACTTCTTCAAACACAATTACGGCAGGTGCTTGCACGGGTCTAGGTGTGGCGCCAAAGAACATCGGTGAGGTCTTTGGAATTTTTAAAGCCTATGCAACGCGTGTGGGATCGGGTCCTTTCCCGACGGAATTGGAAGATGAGGTGGGTGAGCGTATGCGTCAGGAAGGTCGTGAATTTGGATCAACGACCGGTCGGCCGCGTCGGTGCGGTTGGATCGATTTGCCAGCCTTAAAATATGCGATGATGATTAATGGGGTGACTCAATTGATTATGATGAAGGCGGATGTCTTAAATATTTTTGAAGAAATTCTAGTTTGTACTGGTTATGAAATGCCAGATGGCAAGGTGACGGATCAAATTCCATTTGAAATCACAGACATCAAAGTTAAGCCGGTGTATGAAATCTTGAAAGGATGGAATTGTTCGCTTGAAGGCATGCGTCGTTTTGAGGAATTACCTGCGGAGCTTTCGGCTTACATTAAATTTTTAGAGCAACATTTAGATTTACCGATCAACTTTATTTCGACAGGCCCTGATCGTGAGGCATGTGTGTTGCGCGGTTCATTAGCATAAACATGGATCAAGGAGTAGATTTGGCGGCCTTATATGTGGATGATGTCATCTTTTGGGTTCCTGCTGACCGCCCTACGGGTCAGGTTGAGGAGGCTCCGGTGGAGGCAGTTGATTCTGTTTACATTCCGAATGTAACTACTCCTTGGCTGATTGTGGGTCAGATTTCTGATCTCGAAAAATCCCGTTTATCCTTAATTTTCTCGGCACCACCTATGGTCCTTCCAGCTACGAGTTGGTCGGTGTTAGATCCTACAGAAATTCAGGTTTCTTTGGTAGAATTTGTTGAAAAAACGCGTGCAACGCGCTATATATTTTTAGGGGAGCACAGTATTTCAGGCTTACAGGTGCAAGAATTGGTGGCTATAGGGGATAGTAAAGTTTATTATTTCCCTCGTTTTATATCCACGTTGACGGATGATGAAAAGCCATTGAAAATGGCGTTTTGGAATGTGTTAAAATCATTAATGTAGAGACACTTTGCGTAAAGACCCAGGTTAATAACCTCAGACTTTAGGCTGAGAATTTTCCCCATTTGGAGAATCGGTGCGAAAGCGCCTCAAGCCTTGGAAATCCTGACAGGTTTGCCAAGGCGACTATAGACTGTAACGTGCCAAAGGCGCGACGTCTTGATCCGTAAATTCCCCTGCTTCGTATTTGAAATGTCCCGCCATCGCAATCATGCCCGCGTTATCGGTGCAATATTGAAAAGCGGGGATGAATACTTCCCAGCCTAACTCAGCTCCCAATTCTTGTAAGCGGCTTCGTAATCCGGAGTTAGCGGACACGCCTCCCGCAATGGCAATTTGATTGCATTGCATCTCTTTCATCGCTTTTTTGACTTTTCGCAACAGCATATCGGTGAGCGTTTTTTGCACGGATGCGCAAATATCGGCCTTGTTTTCTTCAATGAAATTCGGATTCTTTTGTGTCTCTTTTTGTAGGAAATAGAGAATGGCGGTCTTGATTCCGGAGAATGAAAAATTCAAACCAGGCATTTCGCCTAGTGAGAATGGGAATTTATCCGGATTGCCTTCCTTGGCAAGTTTATCGATGAGCGGTCCACCTGGATAGGGTAGGCCAATTAACTTAGCGGTTTTATCGAAGGCTTCACCAACGGCATCGTCCTGCGTTTCGCCGATGACTTCCATGTCGAGGGGTCCATTCACCCAGACCAATTGCGTATGTCCACCACTAACAGTCAGGCAAAGGAATGGGAATTTGGGTTTAGGTTCTTCAATGAAATGCGCCAAAACATGCGCCTGCATATGATTTACCTCAATAAGTGGAATGTTTAAACTGAGCGCTAATGCTTTCGCAAAGGAGGTGCCTACGAGTAGTGCGCCCAACAAACCTGGCCCACGTGTAAATGCAATGGCATTCAGTTCATTTTTGTTTATATTTGCCTTTTGCAGAGCCTCTTGAACGACAGGAATGATCGCTTTTTGATGTTCTCTACTCGCTAATTCGGGAACGACTCCACCCCATTCAGTATGAATTAATTGGGTGGAAATAATATTTGACTTCAATTCTCCGTTGACCATTACGGCAGCAGAGGTTTCGTCACACGAAGATTCGATTGCAAGTAGGACCATTGGACTGCAAAAATAGGGCAAAAAAAGTAAACATGGTAAAATACCTAAAGATCCTCGCTAAAACGGTCCTCTATGGATTGTTGGGATTCTTTTTGCTCGTTTTTACTTTCATTCTTCTCCTCCGTGCTCCGGCCAATCAAACCCTATTAGCTCAGTATTTTAGTCCGAAAATTGAGAAGGCCATTGGCTATCCGCTAACATTGCAAGGGATTCAAATCAAGTTTTTTGATGAGCTCAGCTTGAAGGGCTTGCGGGTGAAAGATCCTTGGGGTAAGGACATGATCTACATTGAGAAGCTGGATATTAATTTTAGCATCTCTGATTTATTTTTGCAGACCGGTAGGCCTACGTTGGATTATGCGCGTTTATACCAACCAAGGGTTCATTTGATTTTAGAAAAAAAGGAAGGCAAGGTTAATCTAAACGATTTTATTGACCAAATTATTGCTTGGGTTAATCGGAATAGTACGGGGCCAAGTACAGGTTCAAGTGTCTTTGTAATTAGGGAAGCTGAGGTCGTTGATGGCACCTTTATTTTAGATGATGAGCAAGTCAAAAACACAGCCACTCCGCAGCATTTCGACCTTTCACATTTTGTGATTGCACATATAAATTCCAAAGTTCAACAGTTTTATACCAAGGGGGATACGATTGGTTTACGGACCATTGGATTCAACGCGATTGCCCCGCAGACTAATTTACGTATCAAGCGATTGGATACTCAGTTTATGATTTCCGATAAGCAAATGCGGTTTGATCAATTGGGATTGCGAGTAAACGATTCCTGGATCAGTGATCGTTTTGTGGTGAATTATAAGAAAATAGATGATTTAACGCAATGGATTACCCGTGCAAATATGCAAGCTCGCCTGGTCAACTCGCGGTTGTCGAGTGACGATGTTAGCAAGTTTATCGAATCTATGGCCCCATATAAAGGGATGTACAAGCTGAATGGCTTGTTGGCAGGCACCGTAGACAACCTAAAGTTGCGTCAGTTCGCCCTAGGTTTTGGCCAAAAAAGTATCTTGCGTGGCGACTTTGATTTTGTGGGTTTACCCAATATTGATCGAACGCAGATGGACTTCAATATGAAGCAATCTGTCTTTATTCCAGCCGATTTGGCGGTCTTTATTTCGAAATCTGCTGCTGATAAAATGAACATATTGGGGGCTGTTTCTTTTGGTGGGAAATTCAAGGGTACCAATGTAGATTTTCAAACCTCCGGACAATTAAATACGGGATTAGGGTATATGGAAGGTGACGTCCGTATGCATTTGAAGGATTCTATGGCGCTTTCAGGTTATGATGGTTTTGTCAAATTACGTAAATTCAAATTAGGTCGATTATTGAATTTGGAAGACTATCTGGGCACAATCGATTTGGAAGCAAAATTAAAAGGCACCGGCTTTTCAAACCAGTCGGCAAATGTCGATTTCAATGGTCAAATTTCAGAGCTATTTTTTAACCGCTATGGCTACAAACGCGTGGCATTAAATGGCAATTTGCAGAAGCAATTATTCAAAGGAACGGTAGCAGTCAAGGATTCACATCTTGTAGCGACCATGACGGGTGAGATTAATTTGCGTCAGGCAAAACCAAGGTATCAGTTGGAAGGGGTTGTGGAGCGCGCCGACTTATCAAATTTACATTTGTCGGTGGATCCAATGCGGATAAAGTCGCGGTTTGATTTGGATGTTACGTTGCAGGATGTGGATGATTTAGATGGGCGGGCCGTGTTTCAGGATGTGTTATTGCAGGTACCCAAACAACCTGATTTAGCCATGGATTTGGTGACATTTACGGCCGATACGCGTGGGGTGAAAAAGAAGTATCAGGTTCGTTCGCCATTTGTTTCTATCGAGGCTATTGGTGATTTTGTCCCTACCCGGATGCAAGTAGAATTGGCTCAATTGTGGGATGAATATAAGTTGTATTTTACTAAAAATGAGGCGGAACGAAATCGCTATTATGCGTCTAAAGTTTACGCGATTGAGCAAAAATATTCGGCTGATTTCACAATTATCTGTCACCACATAGGCCCGTTGATGGACCGTTTTTTCCCAACAGTAGGCATCGGTAGAAACACGGTACTTTCAGGAAGTATTTCTAAGGGGCGGAGTTTTTCGATGAGTCTTGAAGCCTATCCGGATACCTTGATATTTGGGGGATATAAGTTTTATCAATCTGTTTTTTCGTTTCAGAGTTCTAAATTTTTAGGAGGTCCGGAGGTTTCTTCTAGCTTGGTTTTTCAATCACGTAAGCAGCAGTTGAACTTTTTAACACCAACGGAGAATCTAAAATTGGATGCCTTGTGGGATCAGGATCGCATTAATTTTGGCTTAGATTTTAAACAGCAGGGAGAGGAAAATGCGGCCCATTTTGGGGGGATTTGGAAGTTTGAAAAGGATGGTTTATCGTTGCGTTTCAAGGATTCATATGTACGTATTTTGGGTCAGGATTGGTCGATTGATCCTGAGAATAGGGTGTACATTCAAGGTCAATCGCTGAAGGCAGAGCATGTGTTAATTTCGAATCAAAAGCAGTCCATCGCCCTTCAAGGTAGCATTTCTACAGATTCGACGGAGGCGATTAAATTAAGGGTGCGCAAGTTTCAATTAGGAACTTTGGGACCCTTGTTCGCGACGAAGGCACAGGGTGTGATGAATGCGGAGGTTAGTTTGCAGAATTGGTATCAGAATACACGTTTAGATTCCTGGTTATCGATTGATTCCTTGCGACTGAATAAATTTTACATGGGTAATTTTCAGGGAGTTGGGACGTATCAGGCGGACCAACAACTCATGGATTTGAACTATCATTTAAACAGATTAGGTGAATCGGTATTGTCGGTGAGTGGTACCTACAAACCTTTTGTGGACGAGGAAAAGCTGGATGTTAATGTAGAATTGAACAAAACTAGTTTGCAGATTTTGGAGCCATTTACTACGGGTTTATTTTCAAAATTAATGGGTGAGGCTTCGGGTAATTTACATGTAGGGGGAGGAATTACTGATCCTATTTTTGCGGGTAAAATTGTGGTTTTGGGAGGTAGGACAACTTTTGATTACTTGAATACGCAGCTTGCATTTTCGGATACCGTGCGGTTTCAAGCGCGTCAAATCAAGGGAGTAAATTGGTTATTAAAAGACGCGGAGGGGAATACTGCGCGATTAAATGCTACCTTAAATTTCCCGAAAGGTCAGCCGTTTGATATGAATTTAACCGCTGATTTGAATCGATTTAAATTATTGAATACGGTTCGCGATCCGAAATTGGCCTATTTTGGAACTGGTTTTGCTACGGGTCCGATGCGTATTTCGGGAACGGCGGATAATCTGAATGTTTATGCCAATTTAAAAAGTGAGCGCGGTACGCGCTTGTTTATTCCATTGGATGTTGAGTCAGAAGCAAAGGTGGAAGATACGTATGAGTTGTTAAGTGAGTCAATCCAATCAGATTTGTTGACAAATCAAAAACGAGTTTCGGAGGCTTTAAAGGATGATGGCATAACGATGGATTTAAATTTAAGTTTGACTCCTGAGGCCTATGGCGAAGTTCAGTTTGATCGGAAGAAAGGGGATATTATGCGGGTTTATGGGAATGGTGCTTTGAAATTGACCTTGGATAAAAAAGGTGATTTTAGGATGAATGGGGATTATGCAATTGATCAGGGGGATTATACGTTTACGCTACAAAATTTGATTAATAAGAAGTTTGCCATCCAACGTGGGTCTAAGATTTCTTGGACCGGGGATCCCATGGAGGGAAATGTGGATATCAAAGCAGTTTATACCCAATATGCGTCGTTGTTCCCTATCTTATTGGACACGACAAACAAGAGTAATTTGCCGGAGTTTAAACGACGCTATCCTGTGGATGTGACTATCAATTTAAAGAATCGATTATTGTCCCCTTCCATTTCATTTGATATTGGTGTGCGTGATTATCCAAAGGATGTTCATTTAAATGGGGCTGTAACTGCATTTACGAATCGCATAAAGACAGATGAACAGGAATTGACGCGGCAAGTGAGTAATGTGTTGTTATTTGGCCAATTGGTTTCTCCGTATGGGGGGACGGGAGTAGCGATTGGTAATTTGATGGGGAATGTGACTGAAATGTTGTCTAATCAGTTAAGTAATCTGGCGAATAAGATAAATAAAGATTTGAACGTGGATGTGTATTTAGGTGGCGGTTTATTATCGCAGGATATTTTATCCAATCTTCAATTACGCGCGTCTTACAATATGAATGATCGGCTACGGATCACGCGAAGTGGAGGATTTACGGATGCACGAAATCAAACAAGTCCATCGATTTTATTGGGAGATTGGGCCTTAGAGTGGTTCGTCAAAAGGGATGGATCTTTACGCTTGAAAACGTATAATCGAAATGTGCAAACCTCCCTTGCAGGTTCATTGAACTCCTATCAAATCAACCAAACGGTAGGTGCTAGTATGCTCTTTTCCAAGAGCTTCTCGAAGTGGTGGTGGGAAAAATAAATTCTAGACGTTAGACGCTGGACATTAGACGTCAGACGTTGGACGTTGGACGTGAATCCGAAGGGAATCAGTCGTCAGTCGAACTGAATTAGCAAGTTTCAATTGATTTTAGATTTAAATAAAAAAGCCTCAAGATTGCTCTCGAGGCTTTTTATCTTTTACTAACGTCTAACGTCTAACGTCCAACGTCTAGATTATTTTACTTCAAACGCTCCTTTACCCACCACAAATCCTTCTGAAATTAATTCAACTTCATATTTGCCTGGTTTGTAAGCAACACCCCCGCGTGGGTAGGTAACGCTTACTTCTTGGTTGTCGTTTGTGTAGGTAATTACTTGCTTTGTTGTGTAAGGCGTATCCTTTCCGTTCAAGTTGATTTTGCCTGAACCGATTGATTCATCTGAAAGTGTTGCTCCATCACCGTCCAATACACGAACATAAATTGTTTTGTTTTCCAATTTCGTAATTGGGTTGGTAGCTAACGAGAAAACAACTTTTAATTTATCGATTCGCTTGCCGTTCAATTTTGAGCGTTCTGTCTCTTTTCCTTTGGCATTCACAGCTAAAACACGAATGTTTTGTGCTTTTAAAGCTGCTGCGATACTCACCTTGCGAGCTAATTCCTTGTTCTTTGCAGCTACGTCTGAAAGGGTGTCGGCCAACGATTTATTTTGGTTTTTTAAACCTGAATTCTCGGTATTTAATGATGAATTTTGCGTCGCTAACACTTGGTTGTTCTCGGTTAAAATTCCATTTTGCTTTTTCAATTCAACGATTTCGCCGTCTTTTTGTGTTAACACCAAATTGTATTCTTTGATTTTTGATTCATAAGATGCAATCGACGCACGATTTGAACTTTTTAACGAAGCTTTATCTTGTTCTAATTGAACTTTCAAGGCTTCTAAATCAGCCACTTGGCCGCCCAAGGCTTTGATTTCAGCGATTTTACTATCTAATTGAGTTGAGATTGAATCTAATTGGGTACGAGTATTCGCTAATTCCGTTGCTTTTTCTTCAATGGTCGATGCCTGCAAGTTTGTTAATTGATTCGAGCGAAAATATAACACGCCTAGTATTGCCGTTAAAACTGCCAAAACAATGATGGCGATTTTCGATGAATTGTTAGTTGATTCCATTTTTTTATAATTAATGTGTAGGGTTTACTATTTATTTATCGGCGAAATTACAATAAATAATCTACATATTATTTCTGAGGCAGTTTTTGGTTACTTTTGCAGAACTAAAGAGCATCTATGCCTACGTATGATTTTATAGTAATCGGATCAGGAATTGCGGGTTTATCGTATACGGTAAAAGTCGCACAGCATTTTGCGGATTTACATATCCCCATCAAGATTGCGCTTATTACCAAAACGATTGCAGAAGAAACGAATACCAAATATGCACAGGGTGGCATTGCTGCCGTTTGGGATACAGATGATTCATTTGATAAGCATATACATGATACACTTGTTGCTGGTGATTTTGTTTCTGATCCCGAAGTTGTCGAAATGGTTGTTAGGGAAGCACCTGAAAGACTTCGTGAGCTAATTGCCTATGGGACGGATTTTGACCGAAAAGCGGATGGGACATTTGATTTGGTGAAAGAAGGAGGACACTCAGAAAAACGCATCTTACATTATAAAGACTCAACGGGAAATGAAATTGAACGCGCGCTTTTAGCCAAGGTGAAGTCCTTTAAATCCGTCGATTTCTTTACACATTATTTTGCGGTTGACTTAATTACCCAACATCATTTAGGGGAGAAGGTTACGAAGGATACGCCCAACAAACAATGTTACGGCGTGTACGTGTTGAACAAAAAAACGAAAAAAGTAGAAACCTTTTTAGGGAAAACGACACTACTAGCCACGGGAGGAATCGGTCAAGTGTATCAATCCACGACGAATCCCACGATTGCCACCGGAGATGGAATTGCCATGGCTTACCGCGCGAAAGGTTTTGTGCAAGGCATGGAGTTTATTCAGTTTCATCCGACTGCCTTATACAATCCAGGCCACAAGCCTTCTTTTTTAATTTCAGAGGCCGTACGTGGTCATGGAGGAATCTTGAAGAATCAAGATGGTTCGACGTTTATGGAACATTACGATCACCGACTATCCTTAGCGCCTCGTGATGTAGTCGCACGTGCGATTGATTCCGAAATGAAGATTAACGGGACTGATCACGTGTATTTGGATACGCGACATATTCCGAAAGAAGAAATAAGCCAACATTTCCCCATGATTTATGCCCATTGTCTACACGAACTTGGGATTGATATGGCCACGGATATGATTCCTGTGGTTCCAGCTCAGCATTATTTATGTGGAGGGATTATCGTCGATCATTATGGCCATACTAATATTGAGAATTTATACGCTGCCGGGGAATGCTCACATACCGGTTTGCATGGAGCGAACCGCCTCGCATCCAACTCACTTTTAGAAGCGATCGTGTATGCGCACAATGCATTTGAAAAATCAGTCTGTCAATATGGAACGCAAAACATTCCAGATGGTATTCCGGATTGGAATGATGAGGGGACGCGGCACCCCGAAGAATTAGTATTAGTTACCGAAATGGCACGTGAATTAGAATCCATTATGTCTAATTACGTAGGTATCGTCCGCACAGATCGCCGTTTGAAACGGGCCTATGACCGATTGGAATTAATCTACCTCGAGCATGAGGAATTGTACAAACAATCACGCATCACCGTTCCTTTATGTGAATTGCGCAATATGATCAATGTGGCTTATTTAATCATCAAACATGCACGGGCACAGCGAGCCAATAAAGGACTGCACTATAATGTCGATTTGAAATAGTGTCATTTATTTCGCTTCCGCTTGATAATCTCCTGACTGATTGGTCAATTAAATTTTCTATTTAGGATTATATTGACTTAATTCGTGGTACGAAAATTAACTCGATTTAGTTTTCAAATACCTAGTTCTAAGATACATGATTAATCTATTCCTCAGGGGATGGGCCATTTACTGCGTTCGTCGTGTGGTGGTTCTCCTGCTGTTCGTCCCTATTTATTCCATTCAAGCTCAAGCTTGGAAGTGGGCCATCGGTTCCAATATCACACAATATCAATTTGCGAATTCAGCAGGTAAGCCTGTTGACCTATTAAAACCGCAATCTGGTTTACATCTGGATATCGCCCATGAACAGGTTCTACTGGACACCGATCGTTTGATTTCCAAATTTTCAAAATCAGCCATTTACTTTAGTCAGCGTCCTAAAATATCCAAGTTTCTACATCTGTTTCACTATGATTTGGGGCTGAACTACAATCAATTTAATGCGATTGGGGATGTCCAACAAATTGCTTTTTCTTATCAAACAGATTATGTGGGGGTATCCGCTGGTTTTGGGCCTAGAATTCCGTTGATTAAAGGCTGGTCTATTCAGGTAACTGGAAGGGTGATGGGGCAGTATTTGGTGGCAGGCCAACAGCTCGTTGGTTCCCGCTATTTTGATCTTTTGTTGGAACCACAATTTAAAGGGCTTCGCATGTTTAGTGGTGTACAAATTGAGGTAATTAAACAAGTTAATGCGCAGGTGGGTGCGTTTGCACACGTTGCATCTTATCAAACTCATTTTTCAAAAGTAACGCCAACGGGCACACTGGATATGGTTCCGATGACGCTTGCGATGGGGATAAGATTAAACCAATAAGCCAGATCTGATGCATAAAAGTCTTCTTTTTTTCGTGTTGATTTGTGTTTCATGGTCGGCATATGGCCAACAAACTGGCTTGAATTACCAAGCGGTCATATTGGATCCGAATCCAATTGAAATTCCAGGTCAGGTGATTTCTGGTCAGCCATTGGCTAGTGGGAATGTTTGGATTCGATTTACCTTGGTTTCCGAGGAGGGAATTGATTATGAGGAAATTCATGCAACGAAAACAGATGCTTTTGGTCTGGTTAATTTGGTTATTGGAAAGGGAACTCCGGCTTGGACGATGGGTTCAAATTCAGCTTCTGGAGAGGCGAAATACAAGCAATTTGATTCTGTTGTATGGGATGAAAAACTCAAAAAACTGAATGTAAGTGTGAATTTCAATGGGTCATCTGCATTTACGGAAGTCAGTAATCAACTCTTGACTTTTACGCCTTATGCGCTCTATGCGGCCTCGGTGGATTACAAAAATGTGCGCGATTCACCCACGAAACTAAGTCAGTTTTCAAATGATGTGGGCTATCTGGTACCCAAAGATTTAGATCCGCTCAAGCAAAGTGTATTGGTCAACACCATTGCGATTCAGGAGAGTTCGGCTAAGATAGAGGCGAACCAACAAGCCAATAAAATTCGATTTATCGTGATCGATCAGTCGATCAGTGATCTGAGCTTTCGATTAGATAGTACCCAAACGCAAATTGTTGCCGTGAATTTATCTCTCAATTCGATACGTTCCACCTTGAGTGAGTATGATGAGCGGATTAAAAGTACAGCGAATGCGTCTACTAGTTTATCGAGCCAACTCGCTAATTTACAAAATCAGACAAGTCAGATGGCGAATAGTTTTGAGATGCTTTCCAATAAGTCGACCGCTTTGGACTTAGGCAACTCACGGCCGAGTAATTCGCTTTATCCATCGCAGTTGGCCGTAAAATCCTATGTAGACAATGCCATGTCCAATGTCATTACCACCGGTACGCCGGATGCGACTACCTTGGCGACGGGTAAATTGCAATTGGCTGGTGATTTAGCGGGGACGGCGACGAATCCAACCGTTCCTGGGCTGGCATTAAAAGAAAGTTTAGTGAATAAGTCGACGGATGTCATGGCAGATGCGGCTAGCAATCAAAAATACCCCTCGGTGAAAGCTGTTAAGGATTATGTTGATATTGCGACAACCGGGGTAGCTTTTCAGGCGGCTTTGGATGCCAAAGCAAATTTGAATTCTCCTGTATTTACGGGTACTCTCGTTTTGCCTAGTTCGACGACAGCGGTTACTCAATCTGTAGGAAATAATTCAACGTTGCTAGCCACGACAGGCTTTGTTCAGTCAGCCATGGTGAGTGCCACTGTAGTCGATGCGGATGCCACGACAAAAGGTAAAGTGCAGTTGGCCGGCGACCTAGGAGGTACTGCTTCCTCACCAACCATAGCTCGCTTGCAAGGAGCAACATTAAGTGCATCATCACCGACTACCGGACAAGTATTGAAGTATAATGGAACAGCTTGGGTTCCGGATGCGGTGGTTTTGGCAGAGGCCCAAACATTAGGCCTAGTAGGTTCTACCTTAACCATTTCAGGAACGGGAAGTTCAGTAACTCTTCCATCGATTGCCGATGCGACATCATTAGCAACGGGAAAGATACAATTAGCTGGAGATTTGTCTGGAACGGCCACGTCTCCCACAGTCCCTGGATTACTTTTAAAATCTAATCTTGCATCACCCACATTTACGGGGATCCCTTTGGCGCCTACAGCTAGTTCAGGAACAAACACAACACAAATTGCCACCACTGGCTTTGTTCAGACAGCACTTGCTTCTTCCGTTCGATTTGTGTCGGATGAATATGTTGCAACGGCCGGCCTAACCACATTTACGCTCTCTCAAACTCCTAATTCAAATTCCACACTAAATTTATTTATCAATGGGGTGCGCATTTCAAAATGGGCTATTTCGAATAGTGGTAAAACAGCGATCTATAACGCGACAAATAATGGTTCAACTATTTTGGTGGCCAATGATCGAATCCAAATAGATTACTTTTATTAATTTCATGCATAGTCAAAAATACAATTCAGGTTTATTGGGCAGGTATATTTCTAGCCTATGTGTTTTTCTATGTGTTGCTTTTACTAGTTTAGGTCAAAATAGCAACGTAGAAATTACCTCTTTGGTTACCTCTGGTGGTAGCTGGAGTGAATTGTTGGGTGGTGTTTACACGTTTATGCCAACCTCTGACAATGCGAATTTGAAGACCTCTGATATAATTAATCGCTTAGATGGGAGTGGTTTTATCCGAGGTAGCGTGCGTCTATTAACGACAAATGCTACAGGTACGCAAGTTGGGACCGTACAAATTTCTCACGCTATATTTGGCACTAATTCGGGAGGTTCTGAATACACCTTTAGTATTGCAGCGAAGGGAGACATTCGCGTATCTAGTGCGATTAATTTGATAGGTGGCTCATGGAACTTGGGGAATAATAAAGGATATCATGTGAATTTTACGTCTGAGGGTAATATTTTGGTTATGTCATCAATCACAACATCGGGAGAGGGTTCAGATGCCATAGGTAGGATTGTTTACAGTTCTGCAGGATCTATTACCCTAAATGCGACTGGCTATGTGAATACAACGAGTTCAGGAATAATTACTGCTGCGGGAGGGGTCAATAGTTCAAATCCAATTTATGCCTCTAGTGAGGGCGGTTCGGTGATAATTACTGGATTAGCTGGATTAACGCTACGATCGAATATCTCAACAATCAATGGAAATGCGGGTTTGGATGGATATGGAAGAAATGGAAGTTTAACACTTGACATCGACAATGCGGTTTTAACAACAGGTTCTGGCTTGGGGGTAAATGATGGGCAAGTGAGCGGTCAAATTTCCGGAGGTAATTTGACAAAGAGCGGTGTAGGGTTGTTTGTATTTAATACTAATGTGAACAATTACCGAGGCAGCACAATCATTTCGGCTGGTACACTTCGTTTGGGAGCAAGTGCAAATATACTTGCCAAGAATTCCTTAAGTATTGGATCGACCGGCGTATTGGATATGTCGGATTATAGTTTGACAGTATCCTCTTTAGCAGGATTGTCAGGAAGTTTGGTGACAAGTTCAGGGAGCGGAGGAGGTTTGGTCCTAACGATGGGCTCGGATGGGGAGAGTACGAGCTATGCGGGAGGCATTGAAAATGGCAGAGCTAGTAGTATTAGATTGGTAAAAAATGGGATTGGGGTTTTAACGCTGAGCGGATTGAGTAGTTATAGTGGAACGACGCTGATCAATGGTGGGATAGTCAATGTTCGTCATAGCAATGGATTAGGCGCGTCTTCGCTAGTTTCTGTGGCTTCGGGAGCGGCATTGGAACTACAAAATAATGTGAGTATTCCCGCCTTACCATTACGTTTAACAGGTACAGGTATCATGAGCAGGGGAGCACTGCGAAACATCTCGGGCGATAATTCCTGGGCTGGAGCGATTGCACTTGTCACGAGTGCGGTGTCTATTGCTAGTGATGCGGGGACCATGAGTCTCACGTCTGGGAATTCAATTAATGCCAGTAATATCAATGTGGATTTTATAGGAAATGGTAATGTCCAAGTTTTAGGTAGTATTACGACTGGTACAGGGTCCTTGTCAAAAAGTGGTAATGGTAACTTGACATTGAGTGGAGTAAATTCATATACGGGAGTAACTAATATTACGGGGGGATTTCTAAGTCTGGGTGCAAATAATGTAATTCATGATTTAAGCACGATTAATTTCAGAGGTGGGACGTTACGGACAAATGGTTTTAGTGATAATTTTGGGCCAATTAGTCTTGTTTCTTCTTCTGCGATCACATTAGGAGCAGGAAGTCATCAGATTAACTTTACTAGTTTGGCCTCATTTAGTGCTTTCAGATTACTAACCATTACTGGTTGGACTGGCGTGTTTACTCCAACTTCAGATACACAGTTAAATACGTTCGGGAAATTAGAAACAACTTCGTTGAAATTTGTTTCAAATCGGGGTGTTATTATGTCGACAGGAGTTTTAAATCAGTTTGGCAAAATTGCTATTTTGGGACCTAGCGGAACGGGAGGGAATATTTTTATCCATAGTACTTTAACTGCGGCCCAGTTAAATCAAATTAAAGTCATTAACTCAACGGATGCTTCCACGCATTTTGCTACCCAATTAGATTCAAATGAAATTGTGCCAAATTATGCGCAGTAGGCGTGGGGGGTAGACGCTGCCGGGGACGCAGACCCCGGCAGCGTCACTTCCTGTAACGATTTCGTGGAAGGGTAAATTGTGTGCGAGGTGTAGAATATCAGTCTACAAGTGCCTTTTTTACGTAAAAAAGGATGCCTCAGTTTATCAATAAACTGATTAATTTAGGTGAGATAAGATTTGAAAGGGGCTTATTTAAGGAAATAGAAGGGGATTTACCAACTAAGCGATATTCGAATTTAGGTAGATACTAAAGTCTGTTTTAGCGCGTTAGTGGAGTGACGCTGCCGGGGTCGTAGACCCCGGCAGCGTCTACCTACCGGCTGCGTAAAAAGTGAACAATTACTTCTAGGCCCTTCTCGAAATGACCGTTATTTGGAATCACAATATCACACGATCGTTTATGTGGGCGAATAAACTGCTCATACGTAGGTTTGACATGGTATTTCCAGCGGTACATCACATCTTGCAAATCATACCCACGCTCCTCATTATCGCGTTTGATCCGACGCTCAAGTTTAATCTTATCCTTGGCATCTATAAAAATTTTCAAATCTAATAGCCGAGCCACATCCGGAAAATGAAACACAAAAATACCCTCCACAACTAATATTTTGCGGGGATAAAAATGTAACATGTTAGGATCTTTTGTTGAATTATTGAAGGTGTATTCCGCACGGGAAACTACCTCTCCAGCACGTAATTTTTCAACATCAGCCGCGAAAGCTTCGTCATCGATCGCCCCCGGTAAATCAAAATTCTCAATACCATTGTGGTCTTTAGTCTGATGCTCAATCGGCCGATAATAATTATCCTGCGATAATAAGCAGATCTCATCATCCGGGAATTGCTCCATCAGGCGCTTTAAAAATAGCGTTTTTCCCGAAGCACTCCCTCCAGTAATTCCAATAATATAAGGTTTATTAATGCTGCTCATGAAGCTACAAATTTGCGAAAACCATCGCTAGGAATCAAGCCTCATCGGCCGAATTTTATGTAGTCAGCCTCTTCATCTTTAGACCCTTCATACACAACATGTAAGTCATGCGAAGCAAATAAGCCGACGATTTCCGAACGTGTAAACAAACGTTTTCCGCATCCTTCATGCACTCCCCCAGTCATAATTTCTTCCACAATCACGCAGCCATCTGTCTTTAAAACACGGTCTATTTCAGCTAAAACAGCCTCCAAGTTATCCAGTTCATGCAACGAATTTAATAACCAAATTTGATCAGCAGTCTCGTCAGAGAGTGGAATTTGGGCTGCATCCGCAAGGAAAATAGATGCAGGGGTCGTGGCTTTCTTCCCGTATTGTTCTTCAAAATAGGCGATGGCCTCATCCAAATCTGGCCAATTTAAGACGTCTTTATTGCTATCCAATAAAAGTAACTCCCCCGCCTCTTGCTCCATGGTTTGCTTTATTTCCCACCACGCGGCTCCACAACCTAGCGATAAAATGCAATCGGTGGGGGACCAGTTACCAACTTCATATAACGTTTTCTTCATGCAGCAAATTATCAAAATGGTTTATCTTTGGCAAAAAAAGAATCGGATGGCTATTTTTATTGCACCCACAGCGAGCGTCATGGGACGCGTGATCATCGGAAAAGACGTGTCCATTTGGTACGGTGCGGTCATCCGCGGAGATGTTGAGGAAATACATTTGGGCGACGGCTGCAACATTCAAGATAATGCTGTTTTACATGCTGATGAAGGCGATAAAACCATCATTGGCACCCGCGTAACCGTTGGCCATTCCGCCATTGTGCACGGCGCTGAAATAGGCGAGGGATCGCTTATCGGCATGCACGCCACCGTATTGAATCGTGCCAAAGTTGGCAAATACTGCCTCATCGGCGCTCACGCTTTAGTCACGGCTGGAATGGAAATTCCGGATTATTCCTTGGTTCTAGGTTCGCCTGCAAAGGTTGTAAAAACCTTAAATGAGACCCAGATCGAATCATTAAAACATGGTGCTGACCACTACATTAAGATGGGTGCCAAACATGCTGCAGGCGAATTCCCATTAATCAAATCATGATCGAATTAATCCTCATCCGACACGCCCATGCGGGACCTTATACGAGTCCCGACGAAGCTCGGAAACTTTCCAGTCAAGGAATTGAAGAAGCCAATGAGTTAGCGCAAAAGATTAAAAACGTAGCTATGCCCCAAGGGATTTGGTTAGTTTCGGACGCCGTTCGTACGCGTGAAACGTTCGAGGTACTCTCAGATGAAAAAGGGGTGTTTTCGGACTTTTGGTACCATGCGACCGGTCCTCAGTATGTCATAGAGTTAATTAAACAAGAAAGTCCTGTCATTTACTTGGTGGCACATAATCCTTCGATTTCCTATGTCGCCTCCTATTTTTTAGGCGAAACTCGAAACATGGAAACCGCAAATTGTGTTCATTTACAGTGGCCAAATTTACACGCCTGGGCGGAAGTCACCCAAGATAGTGCCACATTAAAATTTGACGCTTAACTGAAACAGATGAAAAACCAAAAAATATTCCGCTGGGTTATAATTTTATTTACCCTTTTGATGATTGGTTTGGCCATCGATATGGCTAGGAATACCACGGCACCGTGGAACAAGAAGAAAGTCATCAGTCGCTAGTAGTCAGTCGCTAGTCGTTAGTCCGGAGTCGTCAGTCCGAAGGAAAAATAACGTCTAGCGTCCAACGTCTAGAGTCTATATGACTGACTCTACGTGCTTCAAATGATGCACGCAATGCCATGCATAAATACCCAGCACTCGATCTAGTCGATAGGTAATCCCACGCTCCGGATGAAAATAAGTGCGCGACCAGTCCGATTCATCCATCGTTTCCATTAAGTAAACCCAGCGTAAGTGAATGTATTTGATGCCTTCAATCGACCAGGCGATTGGAGCTTCATTACCATCAGGCATCTCCGCCCACGTGTTTTCATCGTATGGTTTGATCGTTGGGTTGTCCTCCGTCAACGCCATTTTGAAACGAATGTAACTATTAATGTGACTATCGTAAAAATGATGAATCACTTTGCGGGCCGACCACCCACCTTCTCGGTAGGGTTTTGCCAACAAGGTTTCATCTACTCCGTCCAATAAAGTTGCCAGTTGGCCTGGTAAATCTGCTATAATCGAAATCCATTCCTGACGTAAAGCCGGAGTGATGATTTCAGGAGCAGCAAATTTGCCGATCGGATATTGCAACGGATTTAATTCCATCTTAATTCGTATAAAAAGCAGTGATTTCAGCACCTGCCTGACGCGTATGCGCAATCAGTGGATGAACGCCTGCATGAATACTGTCAAAAAATTCTTTGCCACTTTCTTTGGCTAATTGCGCCACATGAACAGGATAATCAACTGTTCCTTCTTCCATTTCTACTGGCATCACCACTTGATACGCCACATTTCCTTGGGCTGCTAATGATGCGGCCTGGGCACGTGCCGACTCAAAACTTCCTTCCAAATCCTCCGTATCAATCACAATCGTCACAGGAGTCTGCAAAGCTTTTTCAGTTAAAACGTTTTTAATTTCAGCATCTAAACCCTCCAATAATTTCCGGAACGTGTGGTAATTTTTTCCGGTCCGTAAACGCTCCCGAATGGATTGACGAATGAAATAAGTAATGGAATCCGTGACCGTTAGGCCAATCTCCGCCATTTGTTTGAAGATCAATGAAGATGGCGACATCCCCGGAATCGTGTTGGGATCATGTAAAACAATCACGCCATCCGCACGTAAAAAACCATCAATGCGCGTGCAAACACCAAATCCCAAATCATCAAACGCCTGCTTCACTTGCTCCTGAATGAGTTGCAAATGACCCAACGAAGCATCCATTGGGATGCGCTTACGCGTAAGTTTTGATTTGTATTTCGCATTGAAATCAAATACCTCAACCGATTCGTCGATGACAATTTCGGTAGGAGGAAGCGCAACTGCCTCACCACGTGGTGTCTGAATTACCCCACAACTAAATTCATTTCCATTCACAAAGGCCTCCAACAAGACCGCATCTTCCGAATGAATCGAATGAATACTGGCTTTCGTTACCGTATGCGTGAAGTATTCGCGTAAATCTGTCAACAAGGCCGATGGATGCGCATAGATTTGGTGATTAAATCGAACCGGAAAACCAATCCCCTCATCCAAATTCACCATTTTTTGTAGCAAAGCAACTTGGTCATCCTCCGAATAAGTCAACCAATCCGTCCGCTGTATCTCCTGAATAAACAAACATTTCTTAATCGCCTGATCAAAATCTTCTAAGGAATCCTCCTTCACAAAAGCCAAACCAATCGACGAACCTTGATGTGGCGCCTTCGCCACAAATGGAATTCCAATGGCCTTTTTAACTTGTTCAAACAACGTCTCGCGACCATATGATTCATAGTCGGCCCGCTGCAACACAAAATATTTTTTATCTAATCCAACACTCTTTTCCAACCAAAGATTTTGTTGGGCTTTATCGATTCCAATCGCCGAACCAAGTACGCTAGGTCCAGAATAGGGTATATTATACCATTCTAGTAAACCTTGAATGCTTCCATCTTCTGCGCCTGGTCCATGCATGGCGATAAATGCAAAATCAAAATGAGCCGAAAATTCAGACGGGCTAATCTGCGTGCCAATCGACGCAATCATGGCATCATATTCAGTCAAATCAGTCAATGATTCCGTGTAAACTGAAAAAGGGGCAGTTTGGAATGCAACAGGAGGGAAGAAATTCCGAATCGATTCCTGATAAATTAACTTTTCCTTAATTAATATAAAATTTCCTAATCCGTCCACAAACACTGGAATAGGCGTAAATAATGCTTTGTTTATGTGGGTCATCGCGGTCTTTCCTCCCGCGAAACTTATTTCGCGTTCACGTGCTTGGCCCCCAAAAAATATTCCAATCCGCATCATAAGTCTTTAATTTCTTCTACTGAAACGATTTCAGGGACTTCGCGTTTAATGGCTTCTTCAATCCCGGCACGAAAGGTCATGGCCGACATATTACATGATTGGCAATTTCCTACCAGGGCAAGTTTCAATATATTATCCGTGGAAATTTCGACGATTTCTACATTCCCGCCATCGGCAATTAAATAGGGGCGAATGCTGTCTAATGCTACTTGAACCCGCGTGTACAAAGGATGATTTTCCATGTTTTTATTGTGCGTTAGTAATCGCAATTTGTTGGGCCAAACTCGCTGCAATAGACGTAAATGCTTCCGCACTTGGACTATTATCTGCGGCAATCGGTTTTCCAGAGTCTCCCGCTTCACGAATTGCTTGTACCAAAGGCACTTCACCTAAAAAAGGCACATTGTATTTCGCTGCAAGCGCTTTCCCACCGTCTTGGCCAAATAAGTAATACTTATTTTGCGGCAATTCAGCCGGTGTGAAATAAGACATATTTTCAACCAATCCCAAAATTGGCACATTAATTCCAGCCTGCTTAAAAAATTGCAATCCTTTTGTCGCATCTGATAAAGCAACTTTCTGTGGCGTCGTTACAATAACCGCACCCGTCACTTTGATAAGTTGAACCAATGTCAAATGTATATCCGAAGTTCCCGGAGGTAAATCGATGAGCAAATAATCTAAATCTTCCCAATTTGTATCACCAAAGAATTGCCGCAAAGCCTGTGTCATCATCGGCCCACGCCAAGGTACTGGACTGTCAGAAGGTGCTAAAAAACCCATTGAAATGAGTTTAATGCCATATTGGTTAATCGGTTGAATGCGATTTTTCCCATTTACTTCTTGCACTAGGGGCTGCATATCCTCCGCACCAAACATGACTGGAATTGATGGACCTGAGATATCAGCATCTAAAATACCTACTTTGGCACCTGCCTTTTTCAAGGCCATGGCTAAATTCGCCGTTACGGTCGATTTACCCACCCCACCTTTGCCCGAAGCAATGGCAATCACATTTTTAACACCTGGAATCAAGGGATCTTGTTGCTGGAGTGTCGTCACTTCAGCAGTCATATTGATAACTACTTTTAAATCTGGATGTACTAAATTATGAATAGCATCCTCACAATCTTTGCGAATTTTTTCCTTTAAAGGACAGGCTGGTGTGGTTAATACGACCGTAAATCGAACTTCGCCTACACCCAATTCCACATCTTTAATCATATTCAAGGTGACCAAATCTTTTTTCAAATCTGGTTCTTGTACCGTGCTCAAGGCACCAATGATAATCTCTTTCGTAACACTCAATTCGCCCATATATCTTTCTTTCCGTTCAAACTTCAAATATAAGGCATTCTATTAAGACAAGGCCAATATTTGTTGGTCTATTTTCGCCAAGAGTTTGGATGAATCTACACCCGATTGATCAGCTTCAATTTCCTTGCGCAATCGTTCAATAATCTCCCTATGCGCTGGGAATTGCAACGGATGTGGACGGTGTTGCAAGGTGTTGTAAATTTCTTGCCATCTTTTTGAAATCACCAACAAGTTATCCGTAAAGTGCGTTTGTTTAAAACGTTCATATATGTAATTCACCGCTTGCTCCGTCGGATGAATCATGTCGGTTTGATAAAACCGGTAATCCCGTAATTCATCTAGCATGATTTCGTAGGCAGGAAAATACGTGACTTGGTCAGGAAATTTGCGCACTAATTCTTCCGCTGCTAATCGTAAAATTGCTTTAGAAGCTGAATTTTCCGGCATCCCATCACGTGTATGTCGGATGGGCGATACGCTGATAATAATTTTGAGATGTGGATTTTTTAGGATGAAATTTTTGTAAGCCAAACAGATTTCATCCACGGTACTCTGTTTTTTGATGAATCGAGTAGAAGCCTGTTTATGGCAGTTGGCAATTGCCCTACCCAGCACCTGATCTTCGTAATAAAAAGCCGTTCCCCAGGTGATAATCAGGTATTGACTGGATGCTAAAAACGCTATGGTCTTTGCTTTGATTTCGGTCAATTTTGTAATAAACTCCTCCGGATTTTCACCCATGAATTGCGAATGGAAATCGGGATGGACATATAAATGACCTTGTTTATACAAATCCGAATGTTGCAAGGTTTGTGGACTCAAGCCCCTTAAAATATTCAAGGGATGAAAAAGTGTACCCAATGCTTGATTTGATACTTCTAATGGTAAATCAGCTAATCGCTGTCCCATATTTTCAGCAAAACAAGATCCGATACATAGAATGCGGCTGTTCGCTCGAATCAAATAAGGCGAACGTGGGATGGAGAATGTAGTGGTTAGATTGATCATAGTATATGGTAGAGACGCGACGCTTCGTTGTTAATAGAAACGAAATATGTTGCGTCTTTATTATGTTGGGACGAAATTCTGTGACTTCGCGTCTAATGTTTCCATGCATGGGCCAACTTTGGCAATCCTGAAAGGTTTGCCAAAGAAATAAACGCGAAGTATTGCGTCTATTGTTTCCATGCATGGGCCAACTTTGGCAATCCTGAAAGGTTTGCCAAAGAAATAGACGCGAGGCATCACGGCGCTACAAGCCTTTGGCCCACCGATTCATCTTGTTTTCCATCACATCCAATGGCATATTGCCATCTTTCAGGATTTCGTCATGGAAATTAGAAAGCTTGAATTTGGGACCTACTTCTTTACTCAGACGTTCGCGAATCTCACGAATTTTCAAAGCACCAATCTTATAAGATAACGCTTGTGCAGGAATCGCCATGTAGCGTTCGATTTCCGCAACGGCTCCCTCTTCAGAAATTGGTTCATTCGACATCATGTAAGCAATGGCCTCTTCGCGGGTCATATTTTTCGAGTGCATTCCTGCATCCACAACTAAACGAATCGCCCGGTGCATTTCGTCACCCAAAGCGCCCATGTATTGATATGGATCTGTGTATAATCCCAATTCTTTTCCTAAACTTTCCGTGTAAAGCGCCCAACCCTCTGCATAGGCTGAATTTCCACCAAAGCGACGGAACTTAGGCAATTGGCCATTTTCTTGTTGGAGACTAATCTGGTAATGATGCCCAGGAATGGCTTCATGTAAAAATAAACTTTCCATGCCAGACGTGACATTGAATTTCTTCGCGTCTAATATTGGTACATAGAAAATACCAGGTCGTGAGCCATCTTCAGATCCTTGGAAATACTCCGCAGAAGCCGATGCCGCACGGAAGGCTTCGGTTTGACGAATTTCAAATGGGGTTTTGGGTACCCGACCAAACATCGTTTTCAATGATGGTTCCATCTTCTTGTGAATCGTATTAAAAGCGGCCAAAACCTCTGCCGGCGTTTTGTATGGATAAAAGCTAGGATCCGTTTTCATGTGGCTAAAGAATTCAGCTAACGTCCCCTTGAAGCTGACACCATCTTTGATTTTCTCCATTTCGGTCCGAATGCGCTTCACTTCCGCCAAACCTGTTTGGTATATTTCATCCGCAGGTTTATTGGTTGTCGTCAAGACTTTAATCAAGTATTGGTAATAAGCCGCTCCATTCGGAATCGCCGATATCCCGGTTGTTGGCCGCGACTTAGGCAAGTATTCCGTTTGTATAAATTGGGCAAGCCGACTGTAAGCTGGGATGATTTCAGATTGAATAATCTGCGTGTATTCTTTGGTGAATTTCGCTTTGTCGGCCTCCGTGAAATCCTTTGGAAAATTCGTCAAAGGACCGTAAAACGTGCTTTTTTTAACGTCCACTACCTGAAACGATTGCAATTGGGGAATTATCTTTTCGACCAAGGCTTTCGGTAAAACGATATTTGCCGCGATACCTCTTTTGAAATATACGATGCTTGAATCCATGTACGCCGCACCGATGTGCATCCGTTTTTCCCAATTCTCATAATCCTTTTTTGTGGCAAATGGTTGCAACACAGACCCGCTGCCTAGTTGGGCAAACGTTAAATGGAAACCGTAAAATTGGTTCAGCGGCATTAAGTTGTCCGGATAGTTCAAGCCTTCTAATCCTAGTTCGATGTCACGTTTCAGGATGTCATAGGTAATCTGATCATTGTCGTCCAATTTGTCCCGATTAATCGCGCCTAAACTCGTTAGTGTTTTTTCTAAAAGGGCTTTAATTTTTGCCCGATGCGCATCGGTGAATTCGATGTTCATTTGATCATTATACCGATTATCTCCATTCGCTGTCGCAGAAATGGGATTTAGTTTTAATTGTTCCTCGTAATAGGAGTCGACAAGTGTACTTAGTTCTTTTTTGGCATCACCCGATTTGCAGGATACAAAGGCCAAAAGACATAAGAGGTAAGTGAGTTTTTTCATTTTGTTGATTTAGAATTTCGAATATAAAAAGAAAGATGAATATCATCTACATGGCCATTCTAATTGTCTCTTTTCTCCAAATTAGTTTTCCATCAAAAATTTTATATTTGTAGCTTGCAAGCATACACTACCTAAGCATTTTTAAATTTATGTCACATAAAGGGGCCGAACGCGAACGACTGAGTCTACGCAATGATAATAAAGGTTGGAAAAAGTGGGGACCTTATTTGACGGAACGTCAATGGGGCACGGTTCGTGAAGATTATTCGGCCAATGGAAATGCCTGGGAAACTATTTCCCATGATGTCGCCCGTTCAAAAGCTTATCGCTGGGGGGAAGAAGGTATAGGCGGGATATCGGATAATAAACAGCATGTTTGTTTTGCATTTGCTTTTTGGAATCACCGGGATCACATTTTAAAAGAGCGCTTTTTTGGCCTAACAGGAAACGAATCGAATCACGGGGAAGACGTGAAGGAATTGTATTATTACCAAGATTCGACACCTACGCACTCCTATCAAAAAATGCTGTATAAGTATCCGCAGCAAACCTATCCCTATCAAAAACTGATAGACGAAAGTAAAAAACGCACGCGTTTAGAGCCAGAGTACGAGTTGATGGATACTGGAATCTTTGCCAACAATGAGTTTTTTGATATTTCCATGGAATATGCGAAAGGCGATGAACAAGATATATTGATTCAAATAACGGTGGTCAATCGGTCCAAAGTAGCTGCGCCAATTACCGTTTTACCTACGATTTGGTATCGAAATACCTGGTGCTGGGGCTACGAAAAGTATAACTATAAACCAATGCTGACTGGTGTTGGACATTCCTTCATCGAGGTAGATCACCGCGTTGTGGGTCGATTTAAATTATATGCGGAGGAACCCGATGAGTTTTTATTTTGTGATAATGAGACCAATTTTGAGCGTTT